>JBBRID010000165.1:0-8129 GCA_038221635.1 Burkholderiales bacterium | reverse complement strand
GTATCCATCGCCGTGCCATCGTTCTAAGATGAGTTCTCACCCGTTGCACCAGGAGGGATGGGTATTTCGGTCCGTGACCGGCATCAAGGCTTCACTCGCGGTGAAGGGATGAGTGCGCAGAACGAGCCGGTGGTTGGACGGGTGCTGATCGAACCCGAAAGGAGAACACCATGAAGAAAAAACTTCATCTGCTGGAGAGCTTCAACGCCAAGGGCAGCGATGGTCAGAACTATGTGGTCCACGGCTATGAACACCTGGCGATGGTGGAAACCCTGAGCGCGACGCCCGATCAATGGGAGTCGACCGGAGAGTCCGAGTACAAGCTTGCCGACGGCAGACGGCTCGACGTGGGCCGTGACGAGACGATGACGATTCCAGACAGCGGCATCCGCCTGGAGCGGGTGCCCGGCGCCTGATCGTCGTCAGTCACTTTCCGGCTCGACCTGCAGCGCTTCGAGGAAACGGGAAACCATGTTGTAGGCCGCGACCGTCGCGGTCAATTCGACCAGTTCCCGATCATTGAAGTGAGCACGCGCCGCGTCGAAAATGCCTGACGGAACCTGCACCTGCAGGGTCATTGCTTCGGTATACGCCAGCACGTCGCGTTCGAGCGGCGAATACAGCGTCGAGGCACGCCAATCCTGCAAGGCATCGAGCTTGCCCTGAGGCACCCCCTCGGCCAGTGCGACCGGCGCGTGCTGGATGAATTCATAAGGCGCGCGGTTGAGTATCGCCACCAGCAGGATAACCAACTCGCGCACGCCACCGTCGACGATGCCGCCAGTGCGGATCGAGCCAAGGTAGGTATTCCAGCCACTCGCGATCGGAGCGCTGTGCAGAAGTTGCCGATCGAGATTGAGCAAGCTGCCGCCGCGACGCTTCTGCACCGCGCGGACAAGATCAACATCTACGCCGGGCGTGGTTACGTCGACAAAGGGTAGTCGGGCCATCGTATGTTTCCTCGGCCGCAGCATTGAACGGCCAGTAACGCCGATTCTCCGGCATCGAAAGCGTGCCGATTCGTCGCGCGTTTTATCGGGTCAGTTGCGCATGGACTTCGCGGGCCACAAGCTGCAGATCGGATGCCGAGAGTTCACCGCTGAGCGCATAACCGAAGCGGTCTTCGACCCAGTAGAACGACTCGCGTTCGCCATCGCGCAACGATCGGAACGACGTTTCGCCAGGCGCATCGGCGGTGGAAAACACGGTGACGTACAAGGTGATCCGGCGACCCTCGCCATTCTCGTACATGAACTGGGCGCGCGGCTTGTCTTCGCCGGGCAGCAGCCGGCCGCCGAGCAGCCGATAGCCGCGATCTTCGAGCAGCGGCGCCTTCAGCGGTACCCCGAGGCGTTTGCTCAGCCATTGCACGAGGTGAGCCTGATCCGCAGCCGCAACCTCGACCGGGTGGCGCTTCTCGGGAACGAATACCGCATGCGCCAGCACGGCATCGCGGACAAATGCCGGCGAGGCAGCGAGTGGCTGGTGGGCTGGTCCGGCGGCGCCACACCAATGCCCCGCTCCAACACCGATCGCGAGCAGCAGACCTGCCGCCGCCGTCTGCTGCCAACCGGCGCGCCGGCGCGCACGGCCAGCGCTGCGCAACACCCGCTCGGCCAGGATCGGCGGACTCTTGCTCATCGGCAGCGAACGCGCCAGCCGGCGCAGCTGCTGACGTTGGGTCTGCCACTGCGCGACACGCGTCGCGGCATCGGGATGGGCCTGCAGCCATTGCAACACCGCGGCCAGGCGTTCGTCGTCGAGCTGGCCATCGACGAAGGCATGCAATTCGTCGTCGCTGACCGGAACCGTGGGCGCGTTCATCATTTCACCAATTGCAAGGTTGCCGCCTGAGTAGCCGAGGGCGGGCCGCTCATCACCTCGCGCAGCCGCTCGCGCGCCCGACTCAGGCGCGACATCACGGTGCCGACCGGCACGGCCAGGATCTCCGCCGCTTCCGAATAGCTGTACTCCTCGACGCTGATCAGCAGCAGCACCTCGCGCATCGCGGGTGGCAGGATCGCCAGCGCGCGCTCCATGTCCAGGCGTTCCCCAGCCTGTGCCGACGGGTCGTGGCCTGCCTCTGCGATGTCGTCCAGCGCGACATGACCATCGTCATGGCGCCAGTCGCGGCGCTGATTGACGAACAGGTTGTGCATCAGCGACAACAGCCAGCTGCGCAGCATCGAACCGGGTTGCCACAGCGACCACTTCAGGCAGGCACGCTCCAGCGTATCCTGGACCAGGTCATCGGCACGTGTCGCATCGCCGGTCAGCAAGCGGGCATACCGGCGCAGGGCCGGTATATGTCCGAGGATCTGCTCGATGCCCACAACGACCTGGTTCAGGTCACTGAATGATGTGCCAGACCTTGTTGAATCCGTCACCGGTGCGATCGCCGGGCTTTTGATCCTTGACCCAGAAATAGACCGGCTTGCCCTTGTAGGCCCATTGCTTGCCACCGTCGTCGCGGGTGACGACGCTCCAGTCGCCGTGGGCCATTGCGTCGCCCTTGACCATCAAGGCCGGCCAGTTGGCTGCACATGGTCCGTTGCAGGCGCTCTTGCCGGGCGCGGTGTCACGGTCGAAGGTGTACAGCGTCATGCCATTGTCGGCGACCATCGCGCCGTTGGACATCTTTGCCGGGGCCATCATCGACGAGGAACGACCACCCATCGACCCGCAGGCGCTCAGCAAGGTGGCGGTCAGCACGAGAGCGGGTATGGAATATCGGTGCAGCATGGTCAATCTCCAAGTTGGGGTTGAACCACGGTAAACACGGCCGGACACCAGAATATTCCATCGGGCCGAAATAATCGCTCAGCGTTGCAGCAATTCGGCGATCGCCTTGCCGACGTCGCTCGTCGATGCCTTGCCGCCCAGGTCACCCGTGTGCGGCCCGGTCACCAGCACCGATTCGATCGCTTTCAGGATCGCGTCGTGGGCATCGCGGTGGCCGAGGAAATCGAGCATCAGGGCGGCCGACCAGATCATTGCGACCGGGTTCGCAATGTTCTTGCCGGAGATGTCCGGCGCCGAGCCGTGAACCGGCTCGAAAACCGATGGAAACTTCCGTTCCGGGTTCAGGCTCGCCGACGGCGCCAGGCCGATGGTGCCGGTCGTTGCCGGGCCGAGGTCGCTGAGGATGTCGCCGAACAGGTTGGTCGCGACGACGACATCGAAGCGGTCCGGGCTCATCACGAAACGCGCGCTGAGAATGTCGATGTGCTGCTTGTCGGCCGTCACATCGGGGTAGTCGGCGCCAACGGCAGCCGCGCGCCCATCCCACCAGGGCATGCTGATCGCGATGCCATTGCTCTTGGTCGCGACAGTCAGGTGTTTGCGCGGCCGTGAACGGGCCAGCTCGAATGCATACCTGAGCACACGATCAGAACCGTGGCGCGAGAAAATCGCCTCCTGGATCACGAACTCCCGATCGGTGCCGGGGTACATCACGCCACCGAGGTTGGTGTATTCGCCTTCGGTGTTTTCGCGCACGACGATGTAATCGATGTCACCCGGTTTGCGTCCGACCAGCGGGCACGGCACTCCTTCGAACAGACGCACCGGGCGCAGGTTGATGTACTGGTCGAACTCGCGGCGGAACTTGATCAGCGAACCCCACAGCGAAATGTGATCCGGTACGATTTCCGGCCAGCCGACCGCACCGAACAAGATGGCGTCGCTGCCCTGCAACTGAGTCTTCCAGTCATCGGGCATCATCTGCCCTTTGGTCTGGTAATAGTCGCAACTGGCCCACTCGATCGGCGTCATGTCGAACTCGATTTCGAAGCGCTCGGCCACCGCCTCGAGCACCCGAATGGCTTCGGGCATCACTTCTTTGCCGATGCCATCTCCGGGTATGACGGCGATTCTGTGCGCTTTGCTCATGGTTCCTGATCCTCGACGCGAACTGGGATCTGGGATTGTGCTGCGATTCGCCGCAGCACAGGCAACCGGGTTGCGCGCCCCCGCCGTCAGCCCTGGGTGCCGCGCAAACGCATCGCCATCACCAACTGGTTGCGCAGCGCCTTCAGCAGTGTGAGCTCGTTGTCGTCGACAACCAGGCGGTTGGCCTCGCGGTGATCGCCGTAGATCAGGCCGATGGTCTGCTCCCCCATGCCCAGGGGCAGGAGCACGAAACTCGGCGCCTTGACCTGCTGCTTGAACCAGGTTGGCAGTCGTTTCGCGATGATCTTGTCGGTGGTGTCAGAGATCAGCGTATCGGCCCGCTTGCTGCACAAAAGGCCGAACAGATCGGTTGGCGGCTGCATCGGGATTCGGAACAACGACGCCAGCTTTGCGGCGCGGTCACCCACACCATGGCGCCCGACCAGCTCACCCGTCGCTTCGTCGCGCAGACAGACGATGACGCGCTGCAATCCCATCGATTCGCGCAGCAAGTCCATCACCAGTTGCATCACCTCGGCCAGCGGTGCGTCCGACATCGCGTGCTGGCTGATGGTGCCGAGCGCCGAGCTGAGGGCTGCGGCAACCGCCGGGTCGCTGCGCTTGGCCGCAGGCGCTGGCCGCGCTGGGGCAACGCCTCGCGACGACCCTGGGCTCGCCTTGGCCTGGTCAGGCGTCTGGCTGGCCGTCGCCCGCGGCAGGGTCTTGCCGGAGCCGGCCGGTGCTTTCGCAGCAGGCGGTTTCATCCTGGCAAACCCGAGCACCAGCGCCAGATCGCTCCACGATTCGCGCGCGCGCTGGACCATCGGCTGCAGCTCCCCTTCTCTGAGGTCAAGTGAGACGCCGTAGGCCAGCTCGAATTGTTTGAGGCAGGGTTCGAGCGTCGCAGCATCGTCCATCTGTTCGATCTGGTGTGCCAACCGGTTCGCAGCAGTGCAGACCACGCGCAGATATTCTTCACGCGTGGCGGCCTGTTTCGGGTCGGCGGGCTCGAGCTGGCGCAGCGAATTCCGCAGCGTTTCAGGCCAGCCCCAGCTGCGTGCAACCTCGATCGCCAGATCGTCGTAGCGGATGCCAAGTACCTTGCGCGAAGCCAGTTGCAGCGCTTCATGGCCGGGCGTTCCCGCCGCCTCGGCAAGGGCTTCGATTTCGGCCGCCTCCTGCGGAAAATGCATCCACCCCAGCATCGTGCCCAGATTCTGGAACAACGCCACCACATAGGCGCTTTCTTCGAGCTTGCGGATCGGACAGAACTGGTTGGCGAGCATCGCGGCGAGCAAGGCGCGGGCGAACTCCTTCTGCACGCGCACGCCATCCGGACCTTTCGGCAGCCGGTCGAACAGCGTCAGCGAATTGGCCAGCATCGCCACCGGCGTGAAGCCCATCAATGCAACGGCGCGCGCGAGGCTGTCGATGTGGCCTCCGCCGACCGAGCTGTAAAAGGCGGCGTTGATCATGCGCAGCAGCTTGTTGCTGAGCGCAACATCGCCCAGCACATGATCGGTCAACGTACTCAGGTGCGCAGTTTCGGAGCGCGCAATGCTCTGGATGCCGCGGATCGAATCACGCAGCGACGGAAAATCAGCGTTCTGCTGCATGCGCTGCATCAGCTTTTGCAGCTGAGCCTCGCTCTCGGCAACCTCATCGATCGCGCCTTGCGCGGCCGCCCGGGCGGCCAATTGTTCAGGCGTTTCCTCGACGACCTCGGACGGCTTCGTCTGGGCAGCCGACGGGGCGACCGCAGCCTCAATCTCTTGGGAATCCATCGGATCGATTTTCGCGCGACACCTTGCAGGCGCAGCCGGGAAAAGGCGCCTCAATCCCTGTCAATTCAGTCCTTGTCCAGCGACGGGACAAGTCGGTGGCAAACAACTCGTCGCGGGGCCTGCGCACCGAGCCCCAGCAAGTCGAAGCTCTCAGCCAGCCATTGACGTTTCGCTGCCGACCAGCCGCAGGTCCGGGCCGTTGAACAACTTGCCGAAAACCAGCCAACGGCTTTCTTTCAGGGAGCGGGCCTGTATCAGCGACGCATCGGCAAGCGCCAGCATCTCTGCGATCGACGAGATGTCGTCCGAATAGGTGGCAACGCCGATCGAGATGCCGGCACTGACTTCCTCGCCGCCGCTGCCGAGCTGGATAGGCTGGCGCACCGCAGCCATGATCCGGGCCACCAGCATCTTGGCCTGTGCCGGACCGCCATGACGCATCACGATGCCGAAATCATCGCTGCCCAACCGGGCCAGCAGATCGCCGTGCCTGACCTGCTGATGCAGGCGCCGGCCCACTTCGCGCAGTACGGCGTCGCCCGCAGCCTGCCCGTAGGCGGTATTGATGTCGGCAAACCCGTCGAGGTCCAGGCGCAACACTGCGAACGGATCGCCGGTGCGCATCGAGTGACGGAATTCGACTTCGAGCGCTTGCTCGAACTGTTGAGCATCGGCTGCACCGGTCAACGGATCGGTCTGCGCGAGCTGCTGCAGCATCTGCCCACGCTGACGCGCCAACAAGGCCGTCATCGCCAGCTGAGCGAGGTCGAGCAGGTGGTCGGACTGCTTTTGATCGAGCGTGCGGGCACTTTCGTCCAGCACGCCGACGGCACCCAGCAGATGCCCAGAGCTGTCGACGATCGGAGCTGCTGCAAAAAATCGCAACGTCGATGGTTGCGGCAGCGCGGCCAGCACCGCGCAACATTCGGTTTGAGCCAGGTCTTCGACGACCACCGGCACGCCACCGGCCGTCAGTTCACAGGCACACAGACTCACATCGCGAAGCCTGCTGGGCGAATCGAGGCCGACACCGGCCTTGAGCCAGAAGCGGTCGACATCGAGCAGACCGACGAAAGCGACCGGCGCGTCGAACAGATGACTCGCCATGCGCGCCAGCACATCGAACTCGGGCTCGGGACCGGTATCGAGGATGCCATGGGCATGCAACGCGGCCAGACGTTGCGCCTCGGCATCGAAGTTGTACTGTGTGGGCAAGGCCGGCTGGACTGATTTCGACATGGCAGCAGATGGGCAGTGGTATCAGCATATCGGCCGCTGCGGGCAGAAGTTGAGCTCACCAGTTTGCCGGATCGACCCTGTAAAAAGACGCCAGCTCAGCGTACAGCTGCGGATGCCCGGCGGCCATCGGCGCCGGCCGCTCGAAGAAGACCTCGCTCGCGACAGCGAAGAACTCGGCCGGCTCGGTTGCCCCGTAGAAATCGAACAGGGCGGGTTCGCCGGCTGCGGCGCGCGCACGCAGCTGTTCGAACTCTCGCGCCATCACCTGCGCCCAGCGGTCGTGGCGTGCCCGCGACGGCAGCGGTGGCGCCCCGTTGGCCACGCCATTGGCCTGATCGAGCTGATGGGCAAACTCGTGGATCACGACGTTTTGCCCGTCGTCGGCAATCGCCGCACCGTCGCGACTGTCGGCCCAGGACAGGATGACCTGCCCGGCCGACCACGATTCACCGAGCAAGGCGCGGCGCTGATCGCGCATCACGCCGCCACCGACTGCATCGACGCGATCGACGACGAAAGCGCCGGGGTAGACCAGGATCTGTCGGCAATCCGCAAACAGCTCGGCGCGCCGACGGTTCAATTGGAGCACGCAGGCCAGGGCAGCGATCGTCACCCGAATTTCGTCCGTGACCTGCAGCCCGCGGCAACCGATGAAGGGTTTTTCAGCGATGAAAACCTGGATCAAGCCACGCAACTGGCGCTGCAGATCGGCAGGCATGCGCCGATACAACGGCACCCGATTGCGCAGGATCTTGCGCCACGCCGACGGAAAAGGCCGAGCCGCCAGCGCGACGCGACGCCGCCCGAGCCGCCAGGGCTGCGACCACATCCAGAACGCGAACCAGGCGACCGCCGCGCAGACGAGCGCGACGGGCAAGGCTGAAACCAGCGATGGCAAATTCATCGGCAAACCGATCATGACAGGATTCGCAGATGCGGGCGTCTGGCGCGCTTTCAACCGCTGCGGTTATCGTTCGAGCTGGCAAAGCCTTTGATGATCAAGACCGAACCCATGCCCCAGGCACTTCGAAACACCCTGCTGTCGCTGCGCGATCTGCTGCTGACCGCCGGTCCGTTCATCGCGGTCGCCGTCGCGTTGCTTGCCGTCGCCTACTGGGTCCTCGATCCGACGCCGCCGAAGCGTGTGGTGTTGGCGACCGGTGCCGATCAAGGCGCCTATGCCGAATTCGGCAAGCGTTATCAGGCCTTGTTGAA
>JBBRID010000164.1:0-8133 GCA_038221635.1 Burkholderiales bacterium | reverse complement strand
AGTTGAAGGCCTCGCCCGACCAGGACACCCGGCCCATCACCTCGCACAGCGGCGCGTAGTCGAGGTTCGAGATGCCTCCCTGGCCTTTGTAGGCGTGGGGCAGAAACATGTTCCACAAGCCGACCTCACGTGCCTTGAGCTTCAGTTCTTCGACCAGCGGAACCACCTGCCAGGGATTGCCGGCGCGCCGGAATTCATCCATCTCCTGGTAGTAGCGGGGCTCGTTCGGGTAGATGTGGCGCTCGAAAAATGCGCCGAGCCGGTCCAGCAAGTCGCGGGTCTTGGCTGAGGGTTCATTGAACATGAAATGTCTCCTGGTGATCGAAAGCCCTTGCAACGCCGGGCTGCCCGCGTCATTCAAGCATTTTGCCTGGAGCTCGATCGTCGCCAATGTGACTGCGGCCCGATTCGGAGGATCGATTCGTGCGACGCGGGGCGGTGTCGGTCGGGTGATCCCTCGGTTTGGCGCGGTTGTGCGATGAAAGGGCACAATGGAAAAGGCCCCGAGAACACGACCATGGTGGCGGATTCTCGGGGCCTCTGAATCTGGTGGCGCTTCAGGGATTCGAACCCCGGACCTGCGGATTATGATTCCGTCGCTCTAACCGACTGAGCTAAAGCGCCTCAAGCCCAAGATTATAGCGTGGCGAAACGATCGAGTTGGCCGGCTGATCAAGGAGCGATTGTCATCGGTGTCGATCGCTCAACCTACCTCTCACGACTCCCCTGATGTTCAGTTTTTTCAAGCGCAAACCTCCGCCTGCCAACGTTCAGCCCGAGCCGGTGGCTTCCCCTCGTGCCGCCGAGGTGTCCGAAGAGCAGTCGGCGCTGCTGGCGATTCTGCTGTCTCCACCTGTCGAGTCACCTGTCGCGACTGAACCGGCGCCGCAAACCATGCGGCCGTGGGAACCACCGAGCCCACCGCCCCCGGCCCTGCCGCCAGCGACGGCGCTGCCACCGCCTCGTACGCCCCCGCGGCCTGAGCCGAGCACTGCGGCGCAGCCGATGCCGGTGCGCGCGCCTGAACCTCAGCCTCAGCAGTCCAAGCTGCCTGTGTCGCCATCGCCATCACCAGCGCCACCGCGGCCGGCGCTTGGTCTGCCAGCGCAGCCGCTTGAGATGCCTGCGATCTCCGCCGAAGCCGTCGAGCGCCAAGGTTGGCGCGATCGGTTGCGCGGTGGGCTGCGCCGTACCGGCTCGGCGATCACGACGGTGTTCACCGGTACGCGGATCGACGAGGACTTGTACGAAGAGTTGGAAGCCGCCTTGCTGATGGCCGACAGCGGCGTCAAGGCGACGCAATTTCTGCTGAATGATCTTCGCCGCCGGGTCAAGGAGGCCAAGGCCGGGGATCCGGCGCGGGTCAAGGGATTGTTGGCCGACGCCATTGCGGACCTGCTGTTGCCGCTCGAGCAAACACTGGTCGTCGGCCGCCATACGCCGACGGTGATGATGGTTGTCGGCGTCAATGGCGCCGGCAAGACGACCAGCATCGGCAAATTGACCCGTTATCTGGCAGACCATCAGCAGAAGGTCTTGCTGGCTGCGGCCGACACCTTTCGCGCTGCGGCGCGCGAGCAATTGGCGGTCTGGGCCGAACGCTCCGACGCCCATTCCGCGCAGGGTGCGCAGACTGCGGGTATGGCTGCGCCTGCGGCCGTCGAATTCGTCAGCCAGGCGGGCGGCGATCCGGCTTCTGTCAGTTTCGACGCCGTCGTGGCCGGCCGTGCCCGTGGCAGCGACGTGGTGATTGCCGACACGGCGGGCCGCCTGCCGACGCTGCTTCACCTGATGGAAGAGCTGAAAAAGATCAAGCGCGTGATCACCAAGGCACAGGCCGACGCGCCGCACGAGATATTGCTGGTGATCGATGGCAATACCGGCCAGAACGCGCTCAGTCAGGTCAAGGCATTCGACGAGGCGCTGCAGCTGACCGGCCTGATCATCACCAAGCTCGACGGTACGGCCAAGGGCGGCGTGTTGGCTGCGATTGCCCTGTGGGCTCGAGAGCGGGCAGTGTCCAAACCGGGTGTCGGCCAGTTGCCGGTCTATTTCATTGGCATCGGCGAGCAACTGGAAGATCAGCAGACGTTCAAGGCGCGGGAGTTCGCACAGGCGCTGCTGGGGTGATCCGATGATTGAATGTAGGAGCGGCGTCAGCCGCGCTTCGAGACCGCTATAGGCCAGGAAAGCGCGGCTGAAGCCGCTCCTACGGAAACACCAGGATGGCGCTTCAGCGAAACCCGCCCGGTCCGCCCATGCCCTTCATCCCCGGCATGCCGCCCATGCGTTTCATCATTTTCGCCAGGCCACCGCCCTTCATCTTCTTCATCATGTCGCGCATCTGCTCGAACTGGTTCAGCAGGCGATTGACTTCCTGTACATGAACGCCGGCACCGTTGGCAATGCGGCGTTTTCGGGTGGCTTTCAGCAGTTCGGGTTTGCGGCGTTCGAGCGGCGTCATCGAGCAGATGATGCCTTCCATGCGGCGCACGTCACGCTCGGCGCGGTCCATGTCGCCCTGGCCCAGCTTGCCCGCCTTGGCCGTGAGCTGGCTCGGCAATTTGTCCATCAGTCCCGACAGACCACCCATGTTCTTCATCTGCGAGAGCTGTGACAGATAGTCGTTCAGGTCGAAGCTGTCGCCAGACTTGACCTTGTCGGCGAGGCGTTGCGCCGCCTTCATGTCGACGCCCTGCGTGACCTGCTCGACCAGCGCCACGATATCGCCCATGCCGAGGATGCGCCCGGCATGGCGTTCGGCGTCGAACACCTCTAGCCCGTCGATCTTTTCACTGGTGCCGGCAAACTTGATCGGCGCGCCGGTGATCTGGCGCACCGACATCGCAGCGCCGCCGCGCGAATCACCGTCCATCTTGGTCAACACGATGCCGGTGAGTGGCAGCGCCTCCTTGAAGGCCTTGGCGGTATTGATCGCGTCCTGGCCCTGCATCGCGTCGACGACGAACAGGGTCTCGATCGGCTTGATCGCGGTGTGCAGCGCCTTGATCTCCAACATCATCGCCTCGTCGATCGCCAGCCGGCCGGCGGTGTCGACCAGCAGCACGTCGATGTAGTGCTTGCGGGCGTAGTCGAGTGCGGCCAGCGCGATTTGCACCGGCTGGTCGTCCTTGGTCGACGGGAACCACTCGGCGCCGGCCTGCTTGCTGACCAATTTCAACTGCTCGATGGCGGCCGGCCGATAAACGTCGGCCGATACGGTCAACACCTTCTTCTTGCGCTTCTCGATCAGGTGCTTGGCCAGTTTCGCGGTGGTTGTCGTCTTGCCAGCACCCTGCAAACCGGCCATCAGGATCACGGCTGGCGGTTGCGCGGCCAGGTTGATGTCGGCAACGCCTTCGCCCATCGTCGCCGCCAGTTCGCGGTTGACGATCGAGACCAGCATTTGGCCGGGATTCAGCGATCCGACCACCTCGGCACCAAGCGCTTTTTCCTTGACGCGGGAAATGAAGTCGCGCACCACGGGTAGCGCCACGTCGGCTTCGAGCAGCGCCATGCGCACCTCGCGCATCATTTCCTGCACGTTGTCTTCGGTGATACGGGCCTGGCCGCGCATGGTTTTTACCAGGCGGCTCAGGCGATCAGTCAGGGTGGAGGCCATGGTGGTAACTCGGCAATGCTTCGACAGGAGCGCGAAAGTACACTCGTCGCATGAGTTTATCGTTCGCTGCAACCGGCGGTGCGGGATCGGTCATTGGCTCGCCCATGTTCGTGATGCTGAGCATCGCGACCGCGCTCGCCTTGATTGCGTATCTGCTGGCCGCCTACCTGTCGACCGAGCGCGAGCAATGGTTGCGTGCCTGCCTGGTGATCGGCTGGCTGCTGCAAGCCGCCGCGATCGCCATCGATATCTCCGGCCTCGGCTTGACCGAGCAGGGCCCGCGCTTCGGCTTTGCACCGGCGCTGTCGGTCACGGTGTGGCTGGTGCTGGCGGTTTACCTGATCGAAAGCCGCTTCCTGCCGATGCACGGCTCGCGCCGGGCGATGGCCCTGCTCGGCGCTGCCGCGGTGCTGCTGGCCTGGTTATTCCCGGGCGAGATCCATCGATTGGTGACGTCGCGCTGGGCGCCGTTGCATTGGCTGCTCGGCATCGCGTCGTACGGGCTGTTCGGGGCTGCGGTGTTGCACGCCACTTTGCTGAACCGCGCCGATCGACAGATGCGGCTCAAATTGCGCAGCCCGAGACAGCAGCCATTGGGCTTGCCGTTGCTGCGCCTGGAGCGGCTGACCTTTCGGTTTGTCGAAGCCGGGTTTGTCAGCCTGACGGCCGCGATTGCTCTTGGCTGGTGGTTTGCCACCCCGTGGCGATGGGACCACAAGGCGATTTTTTCGGTACTCGGCTGGCTGGTGTTTGCCGGCCTGCTGGCCGGACGGCGTGCTTTTGGCTGGCGTGGGCCGAATGCCACGCGCTGGCTATATGTCGGTGCGGTTCTGCTGTTGCTGGCCTACGTGGGATCCCGTTTCGTGCTCGAGGTGCTGCTGCAGCGGCCGCTCACGCCCACATGAACCGTGACGCTGGAAACCACCCGGTGCTGACACCATGATGCGGTATCTGCTGCTGATCCTTTTTATCGTGCTGGTGATTTTTGCCACCCGTGCGCTACGCAAGTGGGGGCAGCGCGACGATACGGCGTCGGGCAATCGGCCCAGTCGCACCGACGACAAGTCCGAAGAGACGATGATGCTGGCCTGTGCACAGTGCGGCCTGCACTTGCCGCGCAGCGAAGTCTTGCCCGGCAAGGATGGTGTCTATTGCAGCGAGGCGCACCGCGCTTTGGCCGAGGCGCGCGATGGCGACACCTGATTCTGCAGCCCGCGCCGCGTCGCGCCCGGGTGATAGGCGCCGCATCGACCGCCGAGCAACGCCGCGCGACGACCGCGATTCCGGATCGTGGATCGGCGACATCGACCCGCACGAAGAAGACGAGGCCTGGCCCGAGGTCGACGAATCACGTTTTGCGCCCGATTGGGGCAGCGGCGAGAAGGCGGCGGCCGATTCGCAGTTCCTGCAACGGCGCGCGCGCGGGCTGGCTCAGCCGCGCATGACGGCCTTCCAGCGGATCTATCGGGTCTTCCTCGGCGCGCGTGCGGCGATCGGCATCATCCTGATCGTGATGCTGGGCCTGACCGGTCTGTTCGGCATCTTGCCGAACGAGGTGACCACCACCGTCAGCATCTTCTACGCGGCCTGGGCATTGAGCATGTGGCTGTTGCCGCGCTTCGGCCGTGTCGATTCGCCGAAGTCGCTGGCCCGGGTGCAGAACCCGCGCTGGCTCGCCTCGATAGGCATCGACATCCTGTGTTTCATGATCCTGCACATGATATCGCCGGGCAGCGGCTTCAACTATGCCGCGCTGCTGGTGTTGCCGGTCCTGATGGCCGGGGTATTGACGCCACGCATGATGGCGCTGGCCACCAGCGCAGCGGTGACCTTGCTGCTGCTGTTTTTTGCGTGGATCAATGTGTCGGGCGGCGAGGTCGCCAATCTGTTGACGCAGGCCGGACTGGCGGGCAGCGGCTTGTTCGTGATCACGGTGCTGGCCGGAGAACTCGCTGGCCGGCTGGCGCGCGAGGAGATTGCCGCGCGTGGCAGCCTGGAACTGGCACGGCAACAGGAGCAACTGAACCGGCTGGTGATCGAGGAAATGCAGGATGGCGTGCTGGTGGTCGATCGTCGGGCCCGCGTACGCGCCGCCAACCCGGCGGCCCGCCGACTGCTGGCGGTCCAAGGCATGAGCAGGCCGGCACCCTTCGAACTGCAGGGCATGGAGGCCTGGCATGAGCTGGTTTCGGCGGTCGAGCGCGCATTCGACGAGGGCACATGGCCCGAAGCAGGTCGCGACGTGGTGCTGATTTTCGATCCGAGCCTGAGCCGCACGGTACGGGTGCGGGTGCGGTTTGCCAAACGCGGTGAGCTGCAATCGATCGAGGACTATTGTGTGCTGCTGCTCGAGGATCTGCGCAACATGCAGGCCCGGGTGCGCCAAGAAAAGCTGGCTGCGATGGGCCGCGTCTCCGCCGGCATTGCGCATGAGATCCGCAACCCGCTGGCGGCCATCTCGCAGGCCAATTCACTGCTCGACGAAGATGCCACCACGCCTGGGCAGCGCCAGCTCACGTCGATGATCGGCGAGAACGTCGAGCGACTCAAACGAATCGTCGACGACGTGATGGAGGTGGCGCCAGGGCGCACTCAGGTGGCGGGTGTCGTCGACCTCACCGCGCTGACCACCGCCATTTACAAGGAGTGGGCATTGGCCGCCGACCTGAAGCCCGGGCCGCGGAGTGCGCTGCGTGCCGATTTGCCGGTCGAGCCGCTCGGTGCGGTTTTCGATCCAGACCACTTGCGGCGGGTCGTCATCAACCTGCTCGACAACGCGCTGCGCCATGCCAGTGGCGAGCCGGCATCGGTGGTGCTGCGGCTGTTCGCACCCGACGGGCACCGGGCGATTCTCAGCGTCGCCAGCGACGGCGATCCGATCGCGCCGGACGTTGAGCGCTTCCTTTTCGAACCCTTCTTCTCCACGCGCAGCCGCGGCACCGGCTTGGGCTTGTACATTTGCCGAGAGCTTTGCGAGCGTTATGGTGCAGTGATCGAATACCGCGCGCGTCCGATCGCCGAGGCCAATCGCAATGATTTCTCGGTGATGATGAAGCGGGCCGTGTTGTCCGAAGGGTCGGCCGATGTCGATCAACTCGCGCTGATGCGTTGATAGGCGCCGAGACCTGCACCGCGCCGTTATCGGGACCCCCTCTTGAGTGATCAAAACCGTTCCCGCTCGAACCCCGCTGCCAGCTACCGGCTGCTGGTCATCGACGACGAGCCCGACCTGCGCACCTTGTATGAGCTGACGCTGGTTCGCGAGGGCTACGAGATCGATACGGCTGGCACGGTTGCTGCGGGGCTCGGGCACCTGGCCGAGCACAGCTACAGCGCAGTCATCACCGACATGCGACTGCCCGACGGCACCGGTCTCGACATCCTGCGTTTTCTCGAAGAATCCGGTCGCAATGAAAAGGCGCTGGTCATCACGGCATATGGCTCGGCGGAGAACGCGGTCGAGGCCTTGAAGGCCGGCGCCTACGACTACCTGACCAAGCCGGTCGACCTGAAACAGTTCCGTCTCGCCGTCGCCTCGGCTTTGGGGCGACCACGGCTCAGCGGCGGTGCCGCTTCGAGCAGCTCGGCTGTGGGCGCTGGCTCGGGTTCCGCGAGCTCGCCGGCGTCGCCTGCAGCAGCAGCGCCGAGGCCCGCTCGGGTGGCGGCAGCCGGACCCGTGGGCGCGCTCGCGCGCATGGTGGGTTCGTCTGATGCGATGCAGGAGGTGAGGGCGCTCGTTCACAAGGTGGCCCGCAGCATGGCGCCGGTGCTGGTCAATGGCGAGTCGGGAACTGGCAAGGAACTGGTTGCCCGGGCGATCCATGAAGCCAGTGCACGCAGTGCCCAGCCGTTCATTGCTGTCAACTGCGGGGCGATCCCCGAGCAACTGCTCGAAGCGGAATTTTTTGGCTATCGCAAAGGTGCGTTTACCGGCGCAGCCGAAGACCGGGCGGGATTCTTCCAGGCGGCCAGCGGCGGCACGCTGTTTCTCGACGAACTCGGCGATCTGCCACTGGCGATGCAGAGCAAGTTGCTGCGTGCGGTGCAGGAGCGCGCGGTGCGGCCGGTCGGCGCGGTGGCCGAACAGCAGGTCGACGTGCGCCTGCTCAGCGCGACTCACAAGGACCTGGCGGCCGAAGTGCAGGCCGGACGCTTTCGGCAGGATCTTTTCTATCGGCTGAACGTGATCCAGATCCGCGTGCCGCCGCTGCGCGAACGCATCGGCGACCTGGCCGAGATCGCGGCCCACGTATTGCGGCGCATCACGCGCGATGCCAGTGTCAGCCCGGAGCCGCGCTTGACCGAACAGGCCATCGCCAAGCTGAAAGCCTACGGGTTTCCCGGCAACGTGCGCGAACTGGAAAATCTGCTGCACCGCGTGGTTGCTTTGTGCGACAGCACCGAGATCGATGCCGACGAACTGGGTTTGCCGGACGCCGATCCCGCTGACCAGGCGGCGTCAGGGCCCGATGCATCGACACCTGCCAAGGCAGGACCGACCGACACCGAGC
>JBBRID010000163.1:0-8148 GCA_038221635.1 Burkholderiales bacterium | reverse complement strand
CGGCTTCGGCGTCCGAAAAGCCCGAGATGTCGACGAACCGTTCGCACGCAGACCGGATGCGATCCTGCATCGCACTGGCGTCGTTCTTGCTGTGTGAATAGAGCGTGACTTCGAAACGGACTTGATCGCGACTCTCCAGCGATTCGACGAACAGCGATGCGGTCGCGTGGTTGTAGAAGTCGTTCGACACGTAGCCGACCCGCACGCGGCGCCCCGAATCCCGCTCGATCCGTCTCGCTACAAGCGGCGTCTGGATCTGCGGGAACCGCATTGCGACCTGGGCGGTCGCGCACTTGAACAGTTCGGCCGGATGCTCGATGGCCACCAGCGTGAAGACGCCACCTTCACTCAGCGACGAAGCGTCTTGATTAGTTGCGAGTGCGGTGACGATCTCCGCCCTCGCCGTCTCGAAACCTTTCCATTGGCAGGCGTGTTGCCGCATGTGCAGCACCATGAGCTGAGCCGCCAGGCGAGTCGGGTCAAGCGTCAGAGCAGTCTGAAAGCTTTCCGCCGATTCTTCGTACAGCTTCATGTCACGCAGCACCAGCGCAAGCTTCATGTGAGCCGCCGGATCGGTCAGGTTCAGGGCCATCGCCTCCAGCAACACCGGCAAGGCATCCTGTGGGCGGCCAAGCGCCGCCAGCGCGGCGCCGTGGTTCGAGACGAATGCGTAGTCCAGGCGCGCCGGTCCATCGCTGTGTCGCTCGAACAGTGGCAATGCTTCACCCCATCGGTTCTGCGATGACAGAGCAAGTGTTGCCAGTTGTGCCGCCTTGATATTGTCCGGATCGGATTCAAGCAGACGGCTCGTCGCTTGCCAGGTGCCTTCGAAATCAGCTGCGCGCAAGCGAAGCGTCGCCAACGCGATCAGATCCTTGTCACTGAGCCGCGGATCATCGCCGACGATGCTGAACAGCTTCTCGGCCTTGGCCCAGCTCGACTGCGTGACGGCCTGATAGGCCTGTTTGCGGTGTCGTTCGAAGGCTTGCAAGGACATGCGGGTCTGTGCATTGGCCGCCGATCGGATGAGGGAAGGATCGGCCTTCTGTTGGAGATTGGCGAATTCTGCTGACATGGTGGCTTTCGAGGTCGAGCAGTCTCGACCGTGCACCAGCACTCTAGGTTGCCCACGAGAACCTGAACGATCGAGAAGGAAGCTCAAAACCGGCCGTTTCAAGCCACCGTGCGGCGCAGACCTCAATCTCTCGGGAGTCTTGCCGATAACCCTTTTTCGCCGCGAGAACTGAGCAATTCCTTGCGTTGTTTCCGACTAGCTGCAGCCTTGCAAATTCAGGCTGGGAAAGACAAAAGTTTCTCAAGTCGGCAAAACGTGGGTCGATAAACATTGCAGCGAGACCTGAATCCCAGTCTCGTGGTCCGGAACAGCCGACCGATGAACCGACAACCCGATTGAGTTGCGTTTTTTCGATGACTGCCGCCGGGCGCAGCCGGTTGGTGCCGAAGAGGTTTCGGTTATCAACAGGCACGTTGGACGGGGATAACCCCAGACAGCGAGTCAAGGCCGGCGTCCACGCCGGGAGATCATCCTCAACGTACCAGGAAATTTTCAAAAATGCCACAAACCATCAACACCAACGTCAACTCCCTGACTGCACAGCGCAACCTGAACCAATCTCAGAGTGCGATGGCCACCTCGATGCAGCGCCTGTCTTCCGGCCTTCGGGTCAACAGCGCCAAGGACGACGCTGCAGGCCTGGCGATTGCCGAGCGCATGAACTCGCAAGTTCGCGGCCTCAACGTCGCAGCCCGCAATGCCAACGACGGCATCTCGCTGGCGCAGACCGCTGAAGGCGCACTCGGCAAGGTCGGCGACATGCTGCAACGCATGCGTGAACTGGCTGTTCAATCGAGCAATGCCACCAACAGCAAGGATGACCGCAAAGCCCTGCAGGCTGAAGTGGGTCAGCTGCGCGACGAAATCGACCGGGTTGCCAAGACCACCAATTTCAACGGTGCCAAGCTGCTCGACGGTTCGTTCTCGGCCGCGACCTTCCAGGTTGGCGCGAACTCCGGTGAAAACATCACCGTTGCCGCCCTGACCAACAGCTCCGCTGCGGGCTTGTCGAAAATTTCGTACGGCTCAGCCTCCACCACGGCAGTCACCCAGGGCGAAGTGTCATCGTTTGGCACCGAAGTGGCCTCCGGGACCATGAAACTCACGGTGGGAACGACTGAATATTCACTGGGTGAAATGAAGGCTGCACGCTCGGCCGAGGAGCGCCTGGGCCAAACCGTCGAAGCAATCAATCGGTCGACCGCAGACACCGGCGTCACCGCTTTCCTCGTCAAGGACGACACGTCCGGCGCCTACAGCCTGGAAGTGCGCTCATCCAAGACTGATGCAAGCGGTCAAGCGCTTGCCGTGACCTCCGCTGGTTTCACGACTGCAACGACCGGCGTGACTTCGGGTGGCTTCAACGTATCGGCCGGAGGAACCGCATCAACCGGCATCGCCGACATGTCGATCGAAACCGCCGAAGACGCATGGCTCGCCATCAAGCAGATCGACGACTCGCTCAAGCAGGTCAACGGAACGCGTGCAACCCTCGGCGCAGCCCAGAGCCGCTTTGAAAGCGCGGTCTCGAGCATCATGATCCAGTCGGAGAACACCTCCGCAGCCCGCGGCCGAATCGTCGACGCCGACTTCGCCCAGGAAACCGCGAGCATGTCCAGGGCACAGATCCTGCAACAGGCTGGTACTGCGATGGTCTCCCAGGCCAACCAGTCGAGCCAGGGTGTGTTGTCCCTGCTGCGCTGATCGAAAAAGAGCAGACGCGCTATTTCGGCGCGATCTCTCAAAAGAATGGGCCCGCCTCGCAAGAGGTGGGCCCTTTTGTCTTGTCGGGTGCCGCGGCCGTTGGATCAGAAACGAGGAACTGCAGCAGCCTGAAGCCCGCGGAAACCCCCGCGGATGCCTGGTTGCCTGCTATGTGTGCAGACGAACAGACGCGCCGCCCCGGCGTCGTCACGCTGGGTTACCCCACCCCGGTGTGCCTGGACGCGTTGACACAGGCAAGCACGCAGGCCGGGTTTGTTCTTGAGTTCTTGGGGAAAGCGGTCGTTTCGCGTGTCTTGCGCGATGTCCTCTGATTGGATGAACCATGCGAATACACAACAATTCCGGCCTTGCTCACGACTGCGCGGCGTGGACGCGGCTTGCCATGGCGCGCGCCGCAGGATCGCCGCCGAAGTGGCGGGCCGGCGAATGATTGCGGGTCAATTCCCACCGGCTGGGACAATTCCCGGCACAGTTCCAGCCGCCGGTTCGGCCGACCGGACCAAATTTCTTCTCACATTGGGCATCGCCAGTCTGACGGGCTGCGCGTTCTGGCTGGGCCTGGGCGAGCCGGTGGCGCCTTACGGACGAATTGGCCCGGCGTTGCTCGCGGCGGTGGCGCTGCTGTGCCTGGCGGGTGCCTCGATGGGATGGCGGTCGAGGCTGCGCTTGCGCACCCACGCCCGTTCGGCTCAGGCAACCGCGGAGCGAATGAACCGCTTTCACGTCGTGATGTCGGAAACCAATCGACTCATTCTCCGCCGTCCGGAGCCCGCTGAACTGTTCGCGGAGGTGTGCAAGGTCTGCGTTGCTTCGGGACACACCGAACTGGCGGTCATCGACCTGGTCGACGGTGGGGCAACCACCCGGGTGGCCGCCACGTTCGCCGGGTCAGGGGGCGGTGGCGCGGCCATCTCGCGCAACGAGCTTCAGGATGCGCCGGAACTGCAGCAACACCTGATGCGGCTCGCGCTCCGGTCCGGGGAGCCCGTGGTCGTCAACGACACCGCCAACGATGCACGCCTTTCGATGTGGCGAGATTGTTGCCTCCAGAGCGGTGTCAATGCCCTCGCCGCGATACCGCTGAAGCGCGGCGACGAGCCGGTGGGCATCCTGATGCTGTGCTCCTCCACGAGCGAGTTCTTCGTCGAGTGTCTGATCCCGCTTCTTTCGGAAATGGGCGCGGACCTGTCGTTCGCGCTGGACAACTCGGACCGTGAGCATGCCAGGCGCGCCGCGCTGGACCAGACGGCGCGCGGTCACCAGCTTTTTCAGACGCTGTTTGCCGCCGCGCCCGTTCCGATGGCCATCGTCGGCCTCGACGACCGCAAGGTCATCAAGGTCAATTCCCTGTGGTGCTCGCTGGTCGGTCTGGCTCCGGATGCGCAGATGGGACAATCGTTCGAAGGACCGGCAGGCGTGCTCGACCCGGCCGACCGGGAACGCTTCAACCAGACGCTGCGCGACAGCGAACGCGTGATCGGCATGCAGACACGGCTCAGGTCGAGCAGCGGCGCGTACCACGACGTGCTGGTTCACGCCCACAGGGTCGACTATCTGGGCGAGAAGAGCTTCCTGGTGGTTGCGACGGATGTATCGGAGCTGAAAGCTGCCCAGATAGCTGACAACGCCAGGGCGGTGGCCGAAGAAGCCAATCGAGCGAAGACGGATTTCCTCGCCCGCATGAGCCATGAGTTGCGCACCCCCCTGAACGCCATGCTCGGGTTTGCCCAACTGCTCGGCAGCGACACCGCCGCGCCGCTTTCGCCCACCCAGTCCGAGCAGGTTCGCCTGATGACGCAGGCCGGATGGCACCTGCTGGACCTCGTCAACGACGTGATGGACATCTCCCGGATCGAGTCGGGACGCCTTGAGGTGCTCAGTGAGCCATTCGACATCTCCATCATGCTCGACGAAGCCATCGCGCTGTGCCATCCGCTGGCCACCGCTCAGCGGGTCAAACTGCACAAGCGGGTTCCTTTCGGACCAGGCATCGGCGCAATGACGGACCCGCGGCGACTGCGCCAGGTGCTCCTCAATCTGCTCAGCAATGCCTGCAAGTACAACCGGCCGGGAGGCACTGTCCGGGTCGACGTGAAAGCCGATGACGGCGAGGTCGTCAGTCGCCGTGTCGGCCAGCGCCATGCCGCAGGACGTCGCAAGGGCGATGGACCTGGGAGCGCTCGACTACTGGACCAAGCCGCTCGAGCTGGAAGCTTTCCTCGAAGGCGTCACGGAAATTCTGCAACTGCGTCCCGCATCTCAGGCGGCCTTTTGAGTTCCCGAACTGAGCCGGCTCACGCGTGAGTGCTGGGGCATCGATCGGCGCAACGCGGCCTGACTTGGACGCCGGCAAGCCGATGCAAAAGCTACGGTTTGGCGGACGGCCGGCCGTCTCTCTTGCAAGTCGGCGATTCGCCCCCATGTTGCAGACCATGAGCACCATCGACATGAGGTCGCTCTCGAGCGAAGCGCGGCACGCGCGGCGATTGGAGGTTGTTCGCCTGCGCAGCACCGGCCTCAGCTTCGTGGCGATTGCTTCACAAACCGGACTGAGCCGCACCGGTGTGTTCGACATCTGCAAGCGCCACAACGCTGCGGGGGCAGACGCCCTGCGCGACAAGCCGAACGGGCGCAAGACGGGCCATGGCCGGCTGTTGCTGCCTGCACAGGAGTCACTGGTGTGCGCTCTGATCGCCGAACACACCCCCGAGCAGATCGGCCCGGCCGGGCTGTTGTGGACACCTGCCGGCGTGGCGCAGTTGATCGAACAGCGCCTGGGCATCAGCCTGCAGCGTCGTGCCATGCGACTTTACCTGGCCCGCTGGGGTTACGTTCGGCATGCGCCCATGGAGCGTTCGAGGGCGCGCGCCGCGCCAGCCCTGCAGCACTGGCTGGACTGCGATCTTCCAGCCATTGAAGTGCGGGCCCGGCTGGAAGCCGCTGAGATCCACTGGGCTCATGAAGGCGCTCTGCCGGCTGCGGCCAGTGACCTGCCCCGCCCCGCGCCATCTGAACTGAGGTTGATCGATACCGGCAGAGCGCTTGGCGAAGAATTCGTGCTATCCACCGTCACCAACAAGGGCAGCAGCTGCTGGATGACCCTGCAGGGTCCGCTCGACGCCGCGGCCTGCATCGACTTCCTGCGGCGCCTGACCGAGGGCCGCAAGCACAAGATCTTTCTGATGCTGGACCGGATGCGGGTGCGGATGCCCGTGCACCAGACCGAGGCCGTGGTGGAATGGTTGGCCGAGCACGACGAACTCGTCGAAGTCTTCTGCCTGCCGGACCATGAGGCCGTTCAAGTTCGACCTGACCACTCGCGTGCCGCTTTGTTGCCCTCATCCGTCGAGCGCAAAGGCCACTCCTGATCTGAAATAGCCAGCACTGGCCGGGGTCCGATGCGCAACCAGAGCGCGGGCACTGGAACCCAGGCTGTCGATGACGCGCCGCGTGTGTGCGTCACGGCTCAACTCAATCAGATCCCGGAGCACACATGTCCCTCGTTCGCAAGGTCTCTACCGCCAAAGAAATCCCCCAAGCGTTGCAGGCCGTTGCGGCCGGCATCCCGCGCAACGTCTCGCGCGACGCCGATGTGCAGCGCAAGCGCGCCCGCACGCTGGCCAAGCAGCAACAGGCTTCCGAGCGCGTCGCTGCCGCCGCCACCGAACTGGCCTCGGGCGTCAACGAAGCGGCTTCGGCGGCTGAAGAACTCAAGCGCGCCGCGACGCAGATCGCCACCGGTGCCGAAGAAGCGTCCGGCGCAGCGCAGGAATCGCTCGCCGCCATCACCCAGGTCTCGGCCGCGATCACGCGCCAGATCGCCGCGGTGACACAGGCCCAGCGCACTGCCGAAGGCATTCAAACGCTGGCCGGCGAGGTCAATACCCAGGTCGGCTCGACCGTCGGCAACGTCAAGCAAGCGGCGCTGCGCCAAGCCGAGTCGGTGAAGATGATGACCGAGCTCGAACGCCAGGCCGCCAGCATCGGCGACATCGTCAAGGCGGTGGCCCGGATTGCTGACCAAACCAACCTGCTGGCGCTGAACGCCGCAATCGAAGCGGCCCGTGCCGGCAAGCACGGCAAGGGCTTCGCCGTCGTCGCCGACGAAGTGCGCACGCTGGCCGAGACTTCGGAAAAGAGCGCCAAGCAGATCCAGGACCTGATCGGTCAGATCCAGGGCGAGGTCAAGATCATCGCCGAAGGCATCAACCAGGGCGCAGAGGCGGTACAGGCCGAGGTCGAGAAAAGCGCGCTGATCCTGAAGCAGCTCGAGCAGATCCGCACCGACGCCGCCGACATCGTCAAGGGCGCCACCGACATCGCCACCGCCGCCACACAAAGCAACGTGGCATCGCAGCAGGCACTGCAGGGCGCCGAGCAGATCGCTGCCGCGTCGACCGAGCAGTCTTCGGCCTGCGAAGAGGCCAACAAGACCGTTTCCGAGCAGACGACGGCTTTGTCGCAGTGCGAGCAGACGGCCACCGGGCTGTCGGAGATCGCCGATGAGCTGAAGAATTCCACCGATATCGCCAAGAGCGCCGAAGAAGTGGCCAGCTCGGCCGAAGAACTGTCCAGCGCGGTGCAAGAGATCAACCGCTCAGCGGCGCAGATCCTGGTCGCACTCGACGAGATCCGCAAGGGCGCACAGACGCAGGCCGCGGCGAGCGCCGAGTCGGCCGCTGCGGTGACGCAGATCGAACGCGGCGCGCAGATCGCCGAAGAGCGTGCCACGCAGGGCAACGAACGTGCTGCAGCGATCCGCACGCTGATGGGCGAGAACAAGGCGAACATCGACAACCTGATCGGCGGCATCACGAGCAACGTCGAGAGCACGCAGACCAGCATCGCCCAGGTCAAGGAACTCGAGCTGGTGTCGCGCAAGATCGACAAGATCGTTGATGCGATCACGCAGGTGTCGATCCAGACCAACATGCTGGCCGTCAACGGCAGCATCGAAGCGGCACGCGCCGGTGACTTCGGCAAGGGCTTCGTCGTTGTCGCGACAGACATCCGCAACCTGGCGCACGACTCGGCCGAGAACGCCGACCGCATCAAGGACATGGTGAAGGCGATCCAGGACCAGATCGGCCTCGTCGGTCGCGACCTGAACGGCATTGTCACCTCGGCATTGACCGAGGTGGAAAAGGCCAAGCTCATCACCAGCAGCCTGAACAAGATCGAAGCCGACGTGGCAGAGGTCCAAAAGGGCAACCAGGAGGCAGTCGCTGCGGCGCAGGAAATCGCCGCCGCGGTGACGCAGGTGAAGGTCGGCGTCGAGCAGGTGTCCACTGCCGCGACGCTGGCCGAGAAGGCGGCCGAGCAGGCGTCGGCCGCAGCGCGGCAGCAGT
>JBBRID010000162.1:0-8152 GCA_038221635.1 Burkholderiales bacterium | reverse complement strand
CAGACGGGGCCCGCAGGCGTTTTTCAAAGAAGACCCCCAAAGACATGCTTGTTTCGGGGATCGCCCTACGGAAGGTTTCGGCAGTTGACGAACCGACTTGAGGATCGGAAGCAGCTATTTCGTGCTCCCGAACCCTTGCGTACAAACCCTTAGCTCACCGAGTCACCTCGGCCTGGAGCTTCCGGATCGGCCTTCGTGATCTCCTCCAGGCCGCGCTGCAGATGCACGGTGCGAGTCGGAAAGGCGATCTCCGCGCCGTGGCTGGCAATAATTTCACCAATCTTCAGCAGCACATCCTGCTTCACTTCGTGGAACTCGACCCAGACCACGGTCTTGGTGAAGGTGTAGATCATCAGGTCCAGCGACGACGGACCAAATTCGGTGAAGTTGACGATCAACGTCGTGTTGGCGTCGATGGCCGGGTGCTGCTCGAGCATGGTCTTGATGTCGGCAACGATCCCCGTTACCCGCGAGAAATCGTCGTAACGAATTCCGATCGTGGTCTTGATGCGTCGGTGGCTCATGCGCGACGGGTTCTCGACCACGATGTTGGTGAAGACCGCGTTCGGAACATAGATCGGGTTCTTGTTGAACCCGCGGATTCGGGTGTGCCGCCAGCTGATATATTCGACCGTGCCTTCGATCGCCTTGTCCGGTGAGCGAATCCACTCGCCGACGACGAAGGGTCGATCCAGATAAATCGTCAAGCCTCCGAAGAAGTTGGCCAGCAGATCCTTCGCCGCAAAACCGATTGCAATGCCTCCGACGCCGCCCAGCGCCAGCAGGCCGGTGATCTGGAAGCCCAAGGTCTGCGCCACGATCAGGACGGCAACGATCAGCGTGATCAACCGTGCCAGCTTGCCGAGCGCGTCGATCGTCGTGGGATCACCAGCCTCGCCACGCGCGGCACGACCCGCCACGATGTTGCGGCAGACCTTGCCGATGAATCGCAACAGAAACCAGGTGACGCAGACGACCAGCGCAACATCCCGGATGGCCAGTACTTCGCTGAGAAACGGCTCGTCGGTCTGGCGCTGCAGCACGCGCGCCATGTAGCCCAGGCCGATCACCCAGGTCGCGGTCAGCAGCGGACGACTTGCCGTCTGCACCAGGGCATCGTCCCAGACCGTGGCGGTACGCTTCGTCACGTCGGCAGCGCGTCGCAGCAGCATGCGCGCAATCTGGTTGAGGACAATCGTCACGATGGCGATCGCCAGCAGCGACGCCACCCAGGGTTCGATGCCGATGTTCTGGCTGAGGTAGGTGCTGAGTCTGTTCATGAGGCAAGACTGTAGAGGCAATGCACCAGATCGCGGCGGCCGGGTGCGCGCCCTGGTCGCCAGACGGGCAACTCCGGGTTCGCTCAGCCGGCCCGGCGCAGCAGCAACGGCCGAGCACGTTCGAGACTCCCGCCTCGCAATCCAGCTTTCCAGCAAAGCCGGTGGCATCGGCCGACCGGTGTGATAACCCTGGATCGTGTCGCAGCACGCCTGCGCCAATCCAGACTGCACCTCGGCCGACTCCACACCCTCGGCGACCACGGTCATGTTCAGCCGATGCGCAAGCGCAATGATGTCGTTTCGGTCAGCTCGAGTTCGAGCAAGGCGCCCGGAATCGCGTGACGCGCCAGCGAGCCACGCAATGCCGGCCGCAAGCCGGACTCGAGCAACTGCACCGCCGACAGATTCACCGCCATCCTGCCGACATCGATGCCGCGAGCACGCCAGTCGGCAAGCTGCTGGCATGCGCGGTCGAACACCCACTCGCCGATCGGCACGATCAAGCGCGACTCCGATGTCCGCAGCGTCGTCCGGAAACATCGCGATTCCGACACTGCACGCGCGTCAACAAGGCATCGCCGGTCTGGTGCCCAAGAGAATCGTTGATGGTCTTGAATCGGTCGAGGTCGATGAACAAGACAGCGATCGCGTCGATGCCACCTACGCCGAACACGCGAAGATCCTGCGCGCCATCATGCAGCGCAAAGCCGACCCGGCGCGATTGATGATCCGCAGCCACATCGAGCAAAGCAAGACCGAGGTGCACAAGATCACGCTGCACACCTTGCACGAGGCGCGCGCAACCGCGCTGGCCGGCAGGCTGCCACCTGAGCGCTGGATTCCAGCCCGATGCCAGCACGCCCCGGCAGGCAGGCCGTGGCAAAGACCCTGAGCCGACTTGCCACACGATGGAGCAGAATAGGCGCACCTCGCGGCAGGCGAAGAATCAGCGTCAGCATGAGCATCAACGAGCGGTACAGCCCCTATTCCGATCGCCGGTTCGAGACCTTGTTCGAGCAGGCGCCATTCAGCATCCAGGTCTTGGCCCCAGACGGTCGCACACTTCGAGTTAACAAAGCCTGGGAGACCCTTTGGCAGGCCACCACCGAGAACGGGTTGGTGCGCTACGTTCTGGACGAATACAACGTGCTGCACGATCCGCAGCTGCAAGCCAAGGGAATCACGTCGCAGATCCGGCGCGCGCTGGCCGGCGAGTCGGTGGAGATGGCGCCGATAGCCTACGACCCGGCCGAAAGCGGCCGATCGGAGCCGCCGCGCTGGGTCAAGGCATCCGCCCACCCGGTCAAGGACGAATCCGGGGCTGTGCGCGAGGTGATGCTGATCCACGAGGATGTGTCGTTCAACGCGCAGGCCGAGCAAGCGCGCCTGTCAAGTGAACTGCGCCTCAAGCAACTGGCCAACACGATCTCGCAGATGGCCTGGATCGCCAATCCGGACGGCTCCATCCATTGGTTCAACGACCGCTGGTACGACTACACCGGAACAACCCCGGAGGAGATGATCGGGTCCGGCTGGCACAGTGTCCACGACCCGCTCGTGCTGCCTGCAGCGCTGGAGCGTTATGCGCAGTCACTGGCGAGCGGAGAGGGGTTCCAGATGACCTTTCCATTGCGCGGCAAGGACGGGCGATTCCGGCCGTTCCTGACCTTGAGCGCGCCGCTGCGCGACGAGGACGGCAACATCGTCCAATGGTTCGGCAGCAATACCGATGTGTCGGCATTGCACGAGGCCGAACGCAGCCTGCGCGAGGCCGAGGAACGCCTTCGCCTGGCCACCTTGGCCGGACACATCGGCATCTGGGAGTGGGACTTCGCGACCGATGTGGTCACCTGGTCGGAACAGCTGCATTCACTGCACGGATTGGCACCCGGCAGCTTCGGCGGTCGGGCTGCGGATTTCACGGCCCTGGTTCATTCTGACGATCTGCCAGACCTCTGGCGCAAAATCGAAGCGGCGATCGCCGGATCGACCGATTTTTTCGCCGAGTTCCGTGCCATGTTGCCCGACGGCAAATGCCGATGGTTGTCCGCCTGGGCCCAGGTTGCGGCCAACGAGCGCGGCGGGACTGCACGAATGGTGGGGGCCACCATCAACATCGATCCCTACAAGCAAGCCGAGCAGGCACTGCGCGACAGCGATCGGCGCAAGGACGAATTTCTCGCCATGCTGGCGCACGAGTTGCGCAATCCGCTGGCTGCCATCGGAGCTGCCTCGCAGGTCATGAATCTGCGCATCGCGGAGCCGGTCCACGCACGCCGTGCCAGCGAAATCATCTCGCGCCAGGTCGCACACATGACCGGACTGGTCGACGACCTGCTCGACGTGGCGCGGGTGACACGCGGGCTGATTTCGATCGACCACGCAGTGGTCGACATGAAGCTGGTCATCGAGCAGGCCATCGAGCAAAGCCTGCCACTCATCGAGACGTTCGCCCATGTGCTGACGACCCACATCGATCCGGCCCCGGCCCTGGTCCGCGGCGACCGTACTCGCCTGATTCAGGCGCTCGTCAACATCCTTGGCAACGCCGCGAAATACACACCGCGCAGTGGTCACATCGACTTGACTCTGCAGGTGCACGGTGGGGAGATCGAACTGAGCGTCACCGACGACGGAGTCGGTATCGAGACCGCACTGTTACCGCATCTGTTCCAGTTGTTCGTGCAGGGCGCGCGAGGTGCCGGACGTGCGGATGGCGGACTGGGCATCGGTCTGGCGCTGGTCAAGGGCATCGTCGATTTGCACGGCGCCCGGGTCGATGCATTCAGTGAAGGGCCCGGCACCGGCAGCCGCTTCAGGATGATCATGCCGACGGAGACGGTCGACGAAGACGCACACCCGATCGATCCGGTCGAAACGCCGCCAGCCGCCCGCTCACTGCAGATCCTGCTCGTCGACGACAACCGCGACGCCGCCGACATGTTGAAGGAGTTGCTCGAACTCGCCGGGCATCGGGTTGTCGTCCGCAACGATGCGCAGAGCGCCCTGAGCTATTTGAACGCCGAACCGCCGCGGGTTTTCATCCTCGATATCGGCCTGCCCGACATGGATGGACAGGAACTCGCCATGCGCCTGCGCGAGCAGGCCAACGGGCGGGCCAACGAGGTGGCCAAGACAAGCACCTTCATCGCGCTGACCGGATACGGACAGCCCGAGGATCGGCAACGCTCCGCGGACGCCGGCTTCGACCATCACCTGGTCAAGCCGGTCGACATCGACGCACTGCTGGGACTGCTTGCGAGCATCGACTGATATTCTTGTGCGGATGAACGATCAAACCAACTCCAACAACGGCGCCGAAAGTCTGGTGCGCACCCTGGTCGCCAACGGCGTCGACGTCTGCTTCACCAACCCCGGCACGTCGGAGATGCATTTCGTCGCTGCGCTCGATCGCATCGACGGCATGCGCTGCGTGCTCGGCTTGTTTGAAGGGGTCGTCACCGGGGCCGCCGATGGCTATTACCGGATGGCCGAGAAGCCGGCGTCCACCCTCTTGCACCTCGGTCCCGGCCTCGGCAACGGTCTGGCCAATCTGCACAACGCGAAAAAGGCGGGATCGGGAATCGTCAATATCGTTGGCGAGCACGCGAGTTATCACCTGGCCTGCAATGCACCGTTGACCAGCGACATCGAAGCGATTGCATCGCCGATGTCGAACTGGGTCAGAACCTCGCGCAGCTCGAAGGCGGTTGCCAGCGACGGTGCTGCGGCAATCACCGAGGCTCGCCAACCGCCGGGCCGCATCGCGACGCTGGTGCTGCCAGCCGATACCGCGTGGGGCGACGGTGGGGCCGTTGCCCAGGCGGCCGCACCTGCAGCCCGCCGGATCGTCAGCGACGACGCGATAGAAGCTGCGGCTCAGGCATTGACAAGCGGTCGCCCAGCCGCTCTGCTGCTCGGCGATCGGGCGGTTCGAGAAGAAGCCCTGCAACTGGCCGGTCGCATTGCCGCCAAGACGGGCTGCCGGTTGTTGTCCGAATACGCCTTGCCCCGCCTGCAGCGCGGTGCCGGTCGGGTGGTGACTCAGCGTGTTCCCTATCCGGTCGATGCCTCGATTGCACTGCTGAAAGAGGTGGCCGAACTGGTGCTGGTCGGCTCCAAGGTACCGGTCGCCTTCTTCGCCTATCCGGGCAAACCAAGCATCCTGATAGCCGAATCCTGCCACGTCACGGCGTTGGCTGACTTGGCCGACGACCAGTTGGCCGCTCTGCGCGCGCTGGCTGAACGGCTCGGTGCATCAGCAATCGACCCGGCGCACATCGCCAAGGCCCAACGACCCGCGCTGCCGAGTGGCGCCATCACCCCCGAGGGAATCGGCGCGGTACTGGGCGCCCTGCTTCCTGAAAACGCCATCATCGTCGATGAGGCGGTGACCACCGGCCGCGGCTTCGGCGTACCGACCACCGGCGCACCGCCACACGACTGGCTCAGCATCGTCGGCGGCTCGATCGGCTTCGGCCTGCCTGCCGCCACCGGCGCGGCGATCGGCGCACCAGGGCGCACCGTGATCGCACTCGAAGGCGACGGCAGCGCGATGTACACCTTGCAGGCGCTTTGGACGATGGCCCGCGAGAGCCTCGACGTGAAGGTGCTGGTGTTCGCCAACCGGCGCTATCAGATTCTGCAGGGTGAGCTCGCCAATGTCGGCGCCGGTACCCCCGGTCGCAAGGCAAGCAGCATGCTGAGCCTGGACCGCCCCGATCTGGATTGGGTTTCGCTGGCGCGCGGCCATGGTGTGGAGGGGGCGCGCGTCGACGATCTTGACACCCTGGCGAAGACGTTCGCGCGCGCCCTGGCCACCCCGGGCCCCTACCTGATTGAGGTCGTCTTCTGAAGCCATGCATGCGGCCCGGTCGCGTAGGCGGCCCGGTCGCGTAGGCGGCAAAGTGCATTTGAAACTATATAATTGACGGTTTATCCGACTTCGAAGGGGTGTGTTCCGACCCCCCTCTCGTCGACCTCGGCGACGCCGCTCCTGCACTGAGCACCAGATCCGGCGCCGCCTTCAGGCTCGCAGAGCAGAAAGACAGTCGCCCGATCATGTGCGGATTCGCAGGCGAAATTCGATTCGACCAGAGCCCGGCCGACATCGGCGCGGTGATCCGGATGTCAGAGGTGATCGCTCCGCGCGGCCCCGACGCAAACGGCCTGATCCAGCAGGGCCCGTTCGCGGTGGCGCACCGCCGGCTGAGGATCATCGATCTCGGCAATCACTCCGAACAGCCGATGGTGGACCGCGATCTCGGCCTGACCATCGTTTTCAACGGCTGCATCTACAACTACAAGCAGCTTCGCGCCGAGCTCGAGATGCTCGGCTATCACTTCGCTTCTACCGGCGACACCGAGGTTGTGCTGAAGGCTTTCCATGCCTGGGGCGACGACTGCACGCAGCGCTTTCATGGCATGTTCGCGTTTGTCGTGTTCGAGCGCGACAGCGGGCGCCTGACGCTGGTTCGCGATCGCTTCGGCATCAAACCGCTGTACATCGCAGCGATCACCGGCGGTCTTCGCTTCGCGTCGACGCTGCCAGCGCTGCTGGCCGGGGGCGGTGTCGATACCGCAATCGATACCGAGGCGCTGAACCACTACATGTCCTGGCATGCCGTCGTGCCGCCGCCGCGCACGATTCTGCGCGGTGTACAGAAGCTCGAGCCGGCCAGCATGCTGAAGATCGACAGCGACGGCAAGCGTCAAAGCCAGGTCTGGTGGACGCTCGAAGTCGCCGCCGATCCGGCGCTTTCGGCGCTGCCGGCCCGCTAACGCGAGATGATGGTCGAGCAGGCACTGCGCCTGGCAGTCAAGCGTCGCATGGTCGCCGACGTGCCAGTCGGTGTGTTGCTGTCAGGTGGCGTCGACTCAAGCCTGATCGTCGGCCTGCTGGCGGAACTGGGTCAACAGAATTTGCAGACCTTTTCGATCGGCTTCGATGCCGCAGGTGGCGAGGCAGGCGACGAATTTCGCTATTCCGATCTGGTCGCTGAACGCTACGCAACCGATCACCACCAGATCCACATCCCGACCGCCGAGCTGATGGATGCGCTGCCAGGCACGATCGGCGCCATGCACGAGCCGATGGTCAGCTACGACAACGTCGCGTTCTATCTTCTGTCGCGAGAGGTGTCGAAACAGACCAAGGTGGTGCAAAGCGGCCAGGGCGCCGACGAGATCTTCGCCGGATACCATTGGTACCCGAAGATGGCGCAGGCCAGCGGCGACGACGCAGTGGCCGCCTATCGCGCTGCATTTTTCGATCGCACGCCGGTTGAGATGGCCCAGGTGCTGACCCCCGAGGCCCTGTCCGGCGATGCCAGTCAGGCCTTCCTGGAGCGGCATTTCGCGCGCCTGCCCCGCAGCACGCCGGTCGAGATGGCCCTGCACATCGACACCACAGTGATGTTGGTCGACGACCCGGTCAAACGCGTGGACAGCATGACGATGGCCTGGGGGCTGGAGGCCCGGGTGCCCTTTCTCGACCATGAACTGGTTGAACTGGCAGGCCGCCTGCCGGCGAGCGACAAGCTGGGGGACGATGGCAAGGGCGTGCTGAAGGCGATCGCACGCCGGCTGCTGCCGAGTGAAGTGGTCGATCGGCCGAAGGGCTATTTCCCGGTGCCGATCCTCAAATACATTGACGGCCCGGTGCTCGAAATGATCCGTGGCACCTTGTCGAACCGTGCAGCGCGTGAACGCGGCCTGTTCCGCAGCGATGAGGTCGATCGCCTGCTCGCCGAGCCGGCCGATCACCTGACGCCGCTGCGCGGCAGCAAGCTTTGGCAGGTTGCTTTGCTCGAGCTGTGGCTGCAACGGCACGGCCTGTGAGGACCGCGTGATGGCAAACGAATCCGACGCAA
>JBBRID010000161.1:0-8183 GCA_038221635.1 Burkholderiales bacterium | reverse complement strand
GAATCACCATCATGCAAAAGCCCGAATTCACCTGCACCGTCGCGGTTCGACATCTGGCCGAGCAATCCGATCCCTCGGCACAGCGGTATGCCTTCGCGTATACGGTGACGATCCGCAACAGCGGCGACATCACCGCCCAACTGATCGCCCGACATTGGCTCATCACCGATGCCAACAACCATGTCGAGGAGGTGCGCGGGCTGGCCGTTGTCGGCCATCAACCCGTGCTCAAGCCGGGCGACAGTTTCGACTACACCAGCTGGACACAGCTTGCGACGCCGCAGGGAACGATGCGCGGCACCTTCTTCTGCATGACGGAGGAAGCGCGGCCGTTCGATGCCGACGTACCCGAATTTGGCTTGACGATGGCGTCCGCACTGCATTGAGCGTGCGATCCTTTCCTGCCGGCTGCCGGCACGCCACGCCCGACACGTCCGACACGTCAGTTACGACGGTCAAGACGGTTCGTCGTCGTCCCCTCTTCGCTCACCTTTGCTGCGGCCGGAGAACATCGTCCACCAGACGATCAGCACAAACAAGCACCCGGCGGCGAGCGCCTCCAGCAGGATGATCCACATCGTTTCGAAGATCCGATCGCCGTTGTGGCGGTCGTTGTTGTTGTCGGCGGCGATTTTAGGCGTTCTCGCCGGCTGCAGCACCGAGCCGCCGATTGCCACACCAGCGAGTCCGCCACCCATCGCGCCGCCGGCAGCCCCGTCGCTGACGCCGTCATTGGCGGCGGACATCATCAATCGCCCGCAATCGCGCTGGGTCGGCGTCGAATGGAGCGATTTGCCCGATTGGCGAAGCGATCGGATCGGCGAGATCTGGCCCGCCTTGCTGCTCGGCTGCGAGCGCCCGGCACCCGGATGGCAGCAAGTTTGCACGATGGCGCGGGCTGCCCCGGCGATGGACGAAGCCACGACCCGGGACTGGTTGCAGGCGCGACTCCGGCCGTATCAAATCGAAAGCATCGAAGGCAGTGCCAACGGTTTGATCACTGGCTACTTCGAGCCACTGATCGAAGCAACGCGCCAGCCGCGCGGCGCTTCGCGGGTCCCGCTATACCAGGCACCCGTCGATCTGCAGGCTCGCAAGCCGTACTGGAATCGGCAACAAATCGATACGCTGCCGGCCGCGCAGGCCAATCTGCGCGGGCGTGAACTGGCGTATGTCGCCGACCCGCTGGACGCCTTGATCCTGCAGATCCAGGGGTCGGGCAGGCTGAATCTGACCGAGGCCGACGGCAGCCGGCGCCTCGTCAGGGCGGCGTTCGCCGGGCACAACGACCAACCTTATCGTTCGGTGGGGCGATGGTTGATCGAGCAGCGCGAGTTGCGCGCGGATCAGGCCTCGTGGCCCGGCATCAAGGCCTGGGCACAAGCCAATCGCAAGCGGCTCAACGAGATGTTGTGGGCCAATCCGCGCGTTGTCTTTTTCCGCGAAGAGCCGCTGCCGGATCCGACCGTCGGTCCGCGCGGCGCACAAGGCGTGCCATTGACGCCGGGTCGCTCGATCGCCGTCAATCCACTGAGCATTCCCTACGGGACACCGATCTGGCTCGATACCACCGAGCCATTGAGCAACAGCCCGCTGCGCCGGCTGGTGATGGCGCAGGACACCGGCAGCGCCATCACCGGCGCGGTGCGGGCCGACTATTTTTGGGGTTGGGGAGAAACCGCCGAGCAACAAGCCGGGCGCATGAAACAGACACTGCGCATGTGGGCGCTTTGGCCGCGTTGATGTAAAGAAAGCCGCTGTCGCTCGCAGCGCCTTTCGATGAGCGGCAAAATGTCTGTCGTACCACGCCAGTACCTGCCGGCCCTGTTTGTTCCGGGGCCGGTTCGATAGCCGGCTCGGGAACTCACCGCCGAGGAGAAACGCAATGTCCAGAACACCCTCCCTCACCCGCTTGTGTGGCCTCGCATTGGCCGGCACCTTGTTCGTCGCTGCGGCAGGTGTCAGTTTCGATGCGGCCGCTCAGGGGCGCCATGGCGGCCAAGGGGCTTATGGCCATCGCGGCGGCGGCGGCGGACATTGGCGTGGCCATCACCATGGGGGCTACGGGTGGGGTGGCCTGGCGCTCGGCATCGGATTGGGCGCGTTGATTTTGAGTCGCCCATGGGAGCCGCCGGTCGTCGTCGAGCGGCCAACCTACATCTACGCCGACCCTCCGCCGGCGCTGGCGCCGCCACCGCAATATCTGGCCGACGCCCGTCCGGTACCGGCACGCCCCGATCCGATCATCTACCCGAGCCAGGGACAGAGCGCAGATCGCATCGAGGCCGACCGCCAGGCCTGCAATCGCTGGGCGACGACTCAGCCGAGCGCAATGGCCGATGCCAGCGTCTTTCATCGAGCCACATTGGCCTGCCTGGAAGGCCGGGGCTATACGGTCAAGTGAGCGTCAAGCGGGCGGTCAGATGAGCGCCCTGCCCAGAACCCGCTGAAACGCGAAGTTCCGCTCGGCAGGCTGATCAGCGCCGAGGAAGATGCCCGGTTCGAGGCCTGGCTTGCAGCGATACCGCCGCCGGTTGCTTTGTCGGCCCGGTTCTCCCGATCAGCGGCGGCCGGGCAATGCGCTGAACCGTGGTATCTACTGACGTGCCGTAAAGGTTCGGCAACGTATATTCTGCGTTGGATTCATCCGGGTCTGCCCCAGTGTACGAGGCCCGTGCGCGGCTCGCCATTCCGCATTCAACCAATCACACCAGGAGACATTCCATGATTCGTCGCAGCATTTCCACCATTTTTTCAGGATTGCTCGCAGCGGCGATTCCGCTCGCCCCGGCGATGGCCGAAGACATCACGTTGAAAGCCTCGCACCAGTTCCCGGGCGGCAAGGGCGACGTCCGCGACGAGTTGGTGCAGATGATTGCCAAGGATGTCGCGGCTGCCAACGTTGGGCTGACGATCAAGGTGTTTCCCGGCTCCAGCCTGGTCAAGGCGCAAGAGCAGTGGAAAGCGATGATGACCGGGCAGATCGACATGACCTCGTTCCCGCTCGACTATGCCTCGGGCTTCCACCCGCAATTCGGCGCCACGCTGATGCCCGGCCTGGTGAAGAACCACGCCCACGCACGTCGCATGAACGACTCGCCATTCATGAACGACATCAAGGGAATCATCGAGCAAGGTGGCGCGAAGGTGCTGGCCGATGCCTGGCTGGCCGGTGCGTTCGGTTCGAAGGACAAATGCATCCGCAAGCCTGAAGACGCCAACGGATTGAAAGTGCGCTCGGCCGGCGCGACATTCGCGCAGATGTGGGCTGGCGCTGGTGCGTCGATCGTCTCGATTCCGTCAAGTGAGGTCTACAACGCATTGCAGCAGGGTGTGGCCCAGGCCACCGACACCTCGTCGGGCAGCTTTGTATCGTTTCGCCTGTACGAGCAGCTCAAGTGCGTGACCGCTCCCGGAGACAACGCCTTGTGGTTCATGTACGAGCCGGTGCTGATCTCGAAGAAGAGCTGGGACAAGCTGAACGACGCGCAGAAAAAGGCGCTGATGGCCGCCTCGCAGAAGGCCGAAGACTATTTCGATGCCGAATCGAAGAAACTCGACCAGGAACTCGTCGACGTCTACAAGAAGAACAAGGTCGAAGTCGTCACGCTGAGCGACGCCGACGCCGACGCCTGGCGCGCGGTGGCCCAGAGGACCTCGTACAAAAACTTCGCGGAAAAGGTGCCGGGTGGCAAAGAACTGATCGAAAAGGCTTTGAGTGTCAAGTAGTTCGTCGTCGCCCGCACCCCTATGGGTGAGGGCGGTACACGCGGTCTCCCGCCTCTTTGGCGTGGTGGCCGCGATGATGATCCTGTACTCGATTGCGGTGATCTGCCAGATGGTGTTTGTCCGCGCGGTGCTGGGGCAGTCATCGATCTGGCAAACCGAATTCGTCACCTTCTCGATCGTCGGCGCCACGTTTCTGGGCGCGCCCTACATCTTGCTGACGCGCGGCCATGTCGCGGTCGACATCATCCCGATCATGTCGTCGACGCAGACCCGGCGCACGCTGCATCTGATCGGCAGCCTGATCGCCCTGGTTTTTTGCGCGTTTTTCCTGTACGCGTCGCTCCCCTGGTGGCACGAAAGCTGGGTCAAGGGGGAAACGACTTCGTCGATCTGGCGCGCCCGCTTGTGGATTCCGTATCTGGCGGTGCCGGTTGGACTCGGCCTGTTGTGTCTGCAGTTTCTGGCCGAGATCTGGCTGGTGTTGACCCGTCGTGAGCAACCATTCGGAATGGTCCCGAAAGAAGCCGAGAAATGAATCCGCTGCTGATCGGCCTGCTGATCTTCGTCGTCACGATGGTCGTGCTGGCCACCGGCCTGCCGATTGCCTTCGGGCTCGGCGCCGTGGCACTGGCTTTCATGATCTATTTCGACGGCTGGAACAGCATCAATTTCGTTCCCGAGACGATCTTCGCCGGCCTCAGCGATTTCACACTGGTCTCGCTGCCGATGTTCGTCATCATGGGCGCGGCCGTGGCGTCGTCGCGCGCCGGCAGCGACCTGTACGAGGCGCTGTCGCGCTGGCTGCACCGCGTGCCCGGCTCACTGGTGATTTCCAACATCGGAGCCTGCGCCTTGTTCTCTGCGCTGACGGGCTCGTCACCGGCCACCTGCGCGGCGATCGGCAAGATGGGCATCCCCGAGATGCGCAAGCGCGGCTACGACGCCGATCTGGCGACCGGCGCCATCGCCGCCGGTGGCACGCTGGGCATCCTGATTCCGCCCAGCATCACCATGATCCTGTATGGCATCGCATCGGAAACTTCGATCGGCCGCCTGTTCATCGCCGGCATCATTCCCGGTCTGCTGCTGGTCGTGCTGTTCATGATGTGGGCGCTGTTCATCAGCTGGAAACGCGGCACCGTGCTGATCGACCACGACCGCATCTATTCGATGAAGGAAAAGCTCGAGCTGCTGCCAAAGCTGCTGCCATTCATCGCAGTGATCGTGGGTGTCGTCTATGCCTTGTACGGCGGCATCGCCACACCGTCCGAGGCCGCCGGCGTCGGCGCGGCCTTGTGCCTGGCGATGGTGATCGTGATCTACCGCGTCTGGACCCTGACCGATCTGTGGCACATCCTGCGCGACGGTCTGCGCGAATCCGGCATGTTGCTGATGATCATCGGCACCTCTATCCTGTTCGGCTACATGATGTCTTCGTTGCAGGTGACCCAGACCGTGGCCACGGCGATCGGCGAGATGCAGGTCAATCGCTGGGTCATTCTGGCGATGATCAACCTGATGCTGCTGGTGGCGGGTTGCTTCCTGCCGCCGGCCGCGATCATCCTGATGACCACCCCGATCCTGATGCCGGTGATCCTCGCGGCAGGCTTCGATCCGATCTGGTTCGGTGTCATCCTGACGATCAACATGGAACTCGGTCTGATCACGCCGCCGGTCGGACTCAACCTGTTCGTCATCAACGGCATCGTGCCTGACGTCAGCCTGCCGACCATCTTGAAGGGGGCCTTCCCCTTCATGTTGTGCATGGTGCTGGCGATCGTCATCCTGTGTGTCTTTCCGGGCTTGGCCACCTGGCTGCCGACGCACGTGATGGGCTGATACCCAAAACCCGGCCGGGGCCCAAAATCGGCTGATGAGCCAACTGTTCACCCCCTTCAAACTCGGCGAGCTGGAACTTGCCAACCGCATCGTCATCGCACCGATGTGCCAGTACTCCGCCACCGATGGCAGTGCCGGAGATTGGCACATGATCCACCTCGGACACTTGGCCTTGTCGGGGGCCGCCTTGCTGATCCTCGAGGCGACGGCGGTATCGGCACAGGGCCGAATAACCGCGGGCGACCTCGGCCTGTACAGCGATGAGAACGAGGCCGCCATCGCGCGCGTGCTGACCGCCATCCGCAGCCATTCGCCAATTGCGGTGGCGATGCAGATCGGCCATGCCGGACGCAAGTCATCGAGTCAGAAGCCGTGGGATGGTGGCCTGCAGGTCAGACCCGACCAACCCGGCGGCTGGCAGGCAGTCGCGCCGTCAACCGTGCCGCATGGCACAAACGAGGTCGCGCCGGACGCGCTCGATCACGCAGGGCTGAAACAGATTCGGGACGACTTCGCCGCCACCGCCAGGCGCGCCGCTCGCCTCGGCATCGAAGGTCTCGAGATCCACGCCGCACACGGCTATCTGCTGCACCAGTTCTTGTCGCCACTGTCCAATCGGCGCACGGACGAATACGGTGGCAGCCTGGCGAACCGGATGCGTTTTCCGCTCGAGGTTTACGAGCTGGTGCGTGAGGCGTTTCCGGCCGAGCGCCCGGCCTGGGTTCGTGTCTCGGCAACCGACTGGGTCGCCGAAGGCTGGGATATCGATGACACGATCGCCTTCTCCCATGAGTTGAAAGCCCGGGGCTGTGCGGCGATCCATGTCAGCAGCGGCGGTGTCTCGTCGCAGCAGGCGATCCCGCTCGGCCCGGGCTACCAGGTTCCTTTGGCGAAACAGGTCAAGGCGGCGGTCGGCTTGCCGACGATCGCGGTGGGACTGATCACCGATGCCGAGCAGGCCGAAGCCATCATCGCCAACGGCGAGGCTGACGCGATTGCACTGGCCCGCGGAATCTTGTTCGATCCACGCTGGCCGTGGCATGCGGCAACCAGACTCGGCGCCCGAGTCAATGCGCCGCACCAATACTGGCGCTCGCAACCGCGCGAGTTCAAGGACCTGTTCGAAGGCGCGTCGTTCGGCCAGCGCTGAGCGGGAAAATCCGGCGCGTGGTGCTGAAGCGCCGGCCTTTCAGGCCAGCGACGCCAGCAACTCATGCAGCCACTCCGATGGCTGGCCGGCGCCTTCCGTGACGAACGCGAGCACCGAACGGCCGCCCACCTCATGCGCCTCATTGGCGGTGCAGTCCTCCTGGGCCTGCTGGTCGAGCGTCGTGTCGAACAGCCGCGACCACTTCGTATCGGTCGGCAGTGGTGGCAGCTGAAAATCGATCGCCTCGTGCCAGGCGTTGAATATCAACAGAACGCTGGCATCGGTGCCGGGCCGTGGAATCGATGACACCCTGGCACGACCGTCAAGCAACATGCCGAAACACCTGGTATGCGCATCGGTCCATTGCTCCTCGGTCATCTCGCCGCCGGCCGGGCTCAGCCAGGTCACGTCCTTGATGCCCAGATCCTCGATATCGACGCCAGTCAGGAAGCGGTTGCGGCGCAACACCGGCAGCGCCTTGCGCAGACTCAACAGTCGCTGGGTAAAGCGGTACAGCGCCTCACCTTGCTCGTCGATGCCATCCCAGTCGACCCATGAAATTTCCGAGTCCTGGCAGTAGGCATTGTTGTTGCCTTGTTGGGTGCGGCCGAACTCGTCGCCGGCGAGCAGCATCGGCGTTCCCTGCGACAGCAGCAGCGTTGCCAGCATGTTGCGCTGCTGGCGGCGGCGCAGCGCCAGCACCTCGGCGTCGTCGGTCGGGCCCTCGTCACCGCAGTTCCACGACAGGTTGTCGGAGTGCCCATCGCGGCCATCCTCGCCGTTGGCCTCGTTGTGTTTGTCGTTGTAGCTGACCAGGTCGGCCAGCGTGAAACCGTCGTGGGCGGTCAGAAAATTGACGCTCGCCCAAGGGCGGCGACCGCGGTGGTTGAATTGATCGCCGCTGGCGGTCAGGCAACCCGCCAGCGCCGGTACGAGGCCTTCGTCGCCTTTCCAATAGGCGCGCACGGTGTCGCGGAAGCGGTCGTTCCACTCGGCCCAACCCGGCGGAAAGTGGCTGAACTGGTAGCCGCCGGGGCCGCAATCCCAGGGTTCGGCGATCAGCTTGACGCTGGACAGCACCGGATCCTGGCGGCAACTGTCGAGGAAGCCACCGCCTTCGTCGAAGCCATGTGGCTCACGCGCCAGAATGGTCGCCAGATCGAAGCGGAAACCGTCCACGTGCATCTCGGTCACCCAGTAGCGCAGGCTGTCGGTGACCATCTGCAGCACCCGAGGATGACTCAGGTTGACGGTATTGCCGGTGCCGGTGTCATTGATGTAATACCGCGGCTCGTCGGGCATCAGTCGGTAGTAGCTGGCGTTGTCGATTCCCTTGAACGAGATCGTCGGCCCGAGTTCGTTGCCTTCAGGCGTGTGGTTGTAGACGACGTCCAGGATGACCTCGAGCCCGTTCTGATGGAACCGGTCGACCATGTTCTTGAACTCGTCGATCGACGACTCGGAC
>JBBRID010000160.1:0-8192 GCA_038221635.1 Burkholderiales bacterium | reverse complement strand
CGAAATTCTCAAAGACTGCCCGGCTTTATCCTCGAACGTGAGGACACAGGTGAAGAATTGTTTGACAGAGGTGACCCAGGCCGGTTCACAGCATCTCGAAGCCACCGTAGATCATGCGTTTGCCGTCGAACGGCATGGCCGTCGCACCGGGCGCCATCCGCGGGTCGGCCATCACCTTTTTCCAGCCTTCGTCTCGAGCGGCACGTGAGGCCCAAGTCACCCACCCGAACGCCACGGTTTCGTCGGCCTCACACTTGACGGCCATCGGAAACGACGTGAGCTTGCCCTCGGGCACGTCATCGCCCCAGCAATCTACGACTTCCAACGCGCCGAATTCCTTGAAGATCGCTGCCACTTCACGCGCATGTTTGGCATAAGCTTCGCGGTTGGCATTGGATACGGCGGCAACAAATCCGTCGACATAGCTCATCGGTATTCTCCGGTTGATCAGGTTGACTGCGGCGATCGAAAGCCCCACCGCATGACCTTCGACGATCCAGCGGCGTGAAATCGACAAGGGCTGAAACTCCGGAACATATTTTGTCGCTGGCCGCGATTTTGCGCGCACCGGCCCGGCCACGGAAGGGCCCGCCGCCGACCGCTCGATGTCCGGCTCGACTCATCTGCGCTTGCGCTCAAAAAAGCTTTGCACCCGAGCCCGCGCATCGGCGCTGAACATCGTGCGTACGAATCCCTGGCGCTCGTTTTCGAGGTGGCGGTCGAGATCGGGCAGGCATGCATCATTGACGAGTTGTTTGATCGAGGCCATCGCCTCCATCGGCCCATCCGACAGTTCACCGGCCCAGCCCAGGGCCTCGGCAACTGCTTCGCCGGGGGCGGTGAGCCGATTCACGAGGCCGGCAGCGTGCAACCGGCTCGCAGCGATCGGCTTGCCCTGAAGCAGCCACTCGCTGGCCAACTGCATCGGCACCGAACGCGGCAACATCAAGGTCGCGCCACCATCGGGCGAAATGCCGAGCCTGACATGGGCGATCGCAAACTGCGCGTCCTGCGCTGCGACGATCAGGTCGCATGCCAGCGCGATCGACGCGCCGGCTCCGGCGGCATGACCCTCGACCGCAGCGATCACCGGGCGTGGACAGGCGCGGATCGCCCGCATCAGCTCATTCAGCGCGCTGATGCGCTCGAATTGCAGAGATGGCGGTTTCTCCTGGTGTTCGGCAATCGCGCCCACGTCACCGCCGCTGCAAAAGCTGGCGCCGGCGCCGTGCAACACGATGGCGCGACAAGTGGGATCGCTGCCCGCGTCGCGCAGCGCCGCCGTAATCGCACGGCTCATGCCGGGGCGCAGCGCGTTGCGCTGAGCCGGGTTGTCCACCACCAACCGCCAGACCGGGCCATCGGTAATGATCTGCACGCCTTCGGCGGTGTCACCTTTTGCTTCGTTGCTCATTTGGTTTTCGAGTCGAGTGTCCTCAACACGCCGGCGCGCTTTCCGCGGCGCGTGCAGCAGCCTGACGTCCGAGGATACCGCGATCAACCCACAAAACCGGTGTGCCGGCCGCGTGCCTCATTTACGCGGTGCGCGGCGCCGCCAGCAGGTCTCTTCCCGGCAATGCGTGCAAAGCACTGCTGGGGCGCGCTGCGGCGATGACCAGCACTGCCCCTTCGGGAAGTGCGCCAAGTGCGAATTGTTCCCCCGACTCGAGCCGCTGAGCAGTTGGTTCGCGGGCCACGGCCTGTGTGGCACGGCCCTCGTCGGCGCAGATGACAAGGCGGTAGCTGCGCCCGCGGTGGCGCAAGCTGACGACGACCTCGGGCCAGTGACTGGGAAGGCCTGGTCGTACCGTCAGCGTATCCTGCGCCAGTACGACGCCGCAAATCGACTCGATCGCCGCCCGCGCCAGCCAACCGGCCGAGCCTGTATACCAGCTCCAGCCACCTCGCCCGATGTAGGGCTCGTGCGTATAGATGTCGCCCGCCATGACGTAGGGTTCGATCGCGTAGGTCGCGCCGAGCGACGGGTTTTGCCACCGGTGCGCTGGGCTCAGCGACGTGAAGATGCGCCACGCCATATCGGGGTCGCCAAGCTGATTCCACGCCATCAGCGCCCAAACACCCGCATGGTTGTACTGGCCGCCGTTTTCGCGCACACCGGGCGGATAGGCCTGGATATAACCGGCGCTTGGTTCGGCGTCGCGCAACGGCGGATCGAGCAGTCGCAGCAGCGAGTTCGGTTCGTCGAACAACAGGCTGCGCGCGCTCGCCATCGCTTCGCTGGCGCGCTGCGGATCGGCGGCGCCGGACAACACGGCCCAGGCTTGTGCGATCAGGTCGATCCTTGCCTCGCTATTCGACGCCGAGCCCAATGGCGAGCCATCGTCGAAGAAGCCCCGCCGGTACCACTTGCCATCCCACGCAGCGTCATCCAGCGCCACGCCCCAGCCGCGCCGGGCGACGGTCCAGGCGGCCACGCGCGCCGAATCCCCGCGTGCCTCAGCAATCGGCAGCATCGCCTGCACCACGGCACACACAAACCACGCCAGCCAGACCGATTCGCCGCGGCCCAGATGGCCGACCCGGTTCATGCCGTCGTTCCAGTCGCCGGTGCCGAATAGAGGCAGCCCGTGAGTGCCAACGCGCAAACTGCGGTCGATCGCGCGTGCTGCGTGTTCGTAGATCGACGCCTGTTCGGGGCCGGGTTGCGGTGTTTCGTAGATGTCTTCGGCACCTTCGGGAATCTGCGAACCGATCAGGAACGCGATCGGTTCGTCGAGCAGTGCAGCGTCGCCGCTGCGCTGCAGATACAGCGCGCAGGCGTACGGCAACCACAACAGATCGTCGGAGAAATGGGTCCGCACACCGGCACCGCCGGGTTCGTGCCACCAATGCTGCACGTCGCCCTCGGTGAACTGGCGCGCCGCATTGGCGCGGATCTGCCTGGCCAGCAGCTCGGGTGCGTGGTTGACCAGCGACATCGCGTCCTGCAACTGGTCGCGAAAGCCGAAGGCGCCCCCTGCCTGATAGAAACCAGCGCGTGCCCACAAGCGGCAGACCAGCGTCTGGTACGGCAGCCAATGATTGACGAGGGCGTCGAAAGCAGGATCCGGCGTTCTGACGCGCACGCCGCCGATCAGTTGCTCGAGCTGCTCCCGCTGGCGCTGCAGCCTGACATCCGGCGCGACCTCCCAGGCCTGTTGCAGCAGCGCGGTGGCAGCGGCCGGACTCTTCGCATGGCCGAGCAGCAAGGTGCAAGTCACCACCGACGATTCCGCGATCAACAACTCGCAGCCGATCGCGGCACAGGCATCGAGCCCGCCGCCATCGTTGCCCAGCAGACGTGCCGGAAGCTGGAGCCGGCCGGCATTGTCGAATAATTCACGTCGGTCACAGGTCCAGTCGTCGATGGTGTCGGTCCAAGAACTGGTCCATGTTGTCGCGCCACGCCACGCGATGAACGCGGTGGCGCCGCCGAAGCCGCCGAGGTGATCGTTCTGCGTCGCCTGCAGAACGCGCACGCCAGCCGGGCGAGGCAGGCCCTCGCCGGCCACTGGCGGTGCCCACTGTAGCGCCTTCGTCGTCAGCGAAAGACGTTCGGCACGGCTGCCGCCGAGTGTCCATTCGGCCACCGCAACCAGCCTGAGGCGCCTCGGCTGGCGGCCCTGGTGGCGCATCGTGACGCGCAACTGGCGCAGCGCCAATTCGGTGTCGACACACCATTCCAGGTCGATCTCGGTATCCTCTATGCGCTGGCGGATTCGCGTGTACCCGATGCCGTGGACCACTTCGCGCGGGCTGCCCTGCAGCAATACGCGGCCGAGCGGCCAGACTTCGTGACGGTCGAGATCGTGCAGCAGCAGCCATTCGCTCGGCTGGTCGCAGAGTGAGTCGTTCGACCAGCCGGTCACCTGGTGCAGGCGACTGTTTTCAGCCCAAGTGAAACCGCTGCCCAGTTCGGAAACCTGGCAACCGAAGTGCGGGTTGGCGAGCACGTTGACCCAGGGCCGCGCCGGGTGGCTGGACGGCGTGACAGCGAATGACACCGCGCCATCAGTGGGATCGAACCCGTGTGTCGGTGCGGCTGCGCGCGCGAGATCGTCGCGCAGCAGTGATGCCGGCAGCATTGAAGCAACCGGCAGCGGCGACGACGCTTTTCGCTGCTGCTGGGCGCGGGCATGCTCCTCGAGCAGCCGGTCGATCTGCTGAGCCAGCGGTCGGCCATCGGCCTGCAGTCTGACGCGGGCTAGCATCTGCAGAGTCAGCAGATCGTCCCGGTCGAGCGCGGACTCGGCCAGGATGAACATCTGGCTGGCCCACTGCGGCGGATTGGCACCGCGCTGCTGCTGAGCACGTTCGCGCAGCATCATCAGCTGATGCTGGACCGGCGACAGATATGAAGCCGGTTCCGAATTCAGCACCACCAGATCAACGCCGAGTGCAGCCGCGCTCCATAAGCGCAGCGCCTTCTTCAAAACCGTCAGCAAGCCGAGCCCCTGCTCGCGCCCGATGCCGACCAGAACAATCGGCCGGTCGCCCGAAATGCCGTGACGCCACAAAACCCGCCGGTCGCAGCGTGCTGCCTCGTTGCCAGTACCGGGCGGTGGCAGTTCACGCGTGACCAGAGAAGTGAGCATCGTGTTGAGATGCAGCATCGCGGCCCAGGTGTCGGTGTCGAACTGCAGCTCGCGCAGCCGGATCCCCGCCATCGTGTGCGACATGCTCGACGCCCGTGCGGCATGGCTGGCCTGCCGATATTTGTCGACCAACGCGGCGAGCGACTCGAGTTCACGGCTGGCTGCGCTGCAGAACGTCAGCCGCACGGTCTGGCCCGGATCGATGCGAAGCGCAACCGACATCGACGCTAGTGGGTCAAGCCCGGTGTCCACCACCTCACCCGGTCCATCGAACGCACTGGCCGCCACGGGCAGCGGGTCGTGTCCGCCATCGCCGAGCGGTCGGGCGGTGCTGCCGTACCGCCCGAGCCAGCGAGCACGGTCACTGCAGGCGGTGACCGAAACCGGCTGCAATTCGCCGAGCGACAGGAAGTGCACCGCGTACAACGGTTGCTCGTCGTTGAGGCGCGGCTGACGGCGGAAATACAGGGCCTGCTCGATCGGATCCCAGCGCGCCTGCACGAACAGCTTCGAGAAAGCCGGGTGAGATTCGTCGGCGCGTTGCGCGGTCAGTGTCGGTTCGGCATAGGAGGCAAGCGTAAGGTCGAGGGTGTGTCTGCTGTTGTTGCACAGCTCGATCTGACGCATTTCGCAGTCGTCTTCGGGCGCGACCCAGACGGTGCAGCGGCTGTGCAGGTCATGCCAGTTGGTGTCGAAGATTGCGCGGTCCGCCTGCATCCGACAACGATAGTGCGCCGCCGGGTCGGGTGCGGGGTGCGCGGTGATCGAGTGCCAATCCGGCGTGCCTGCCCTTTGGATGTAGAACAGGCTGCCCAGGTCGTCGCGCAACAGGTCGTCGCGCCAGCGCGTCAGGCCGACGCCGTCCCACATGCTGTAGCCACCGCCGTGGCTGCGCAGCACGACGGCGTGACGGCCGTTGGTCAATAGCTGGGTGGCTGGCAACGCCATTTCCAGCGGCTCGTGTTCATGCACCAGTCGCGCGCTGCGCACGCGGCGCGCTGTTGGCAGCGGGGGCGGGTCGCGCAGCAGCGGGACTTCACGCGGCGCACGTTCGTGCAGCAATGCCTTGACCGCGCGCAGTAGCGGATCGGCCATCGCCCAGGCGCGCGGAGCGCCGTCGGTCAGCACATCTGTGATCGCAACCAGACTCATCGCCTGGTGATGTGCCATGAAGGTGTCAACCGGGATGCAGTCGCTGCCGCGCACCTGGCGTTGCGGCGTGTAGTCGATCGCCTCGATGAAACCCATCACGTGGCGTGCGCCCAACTCCTGCAGACGGCGCAGATTGGCCAATGCCTCGAGCGGTGCGACCATCAAGGCCAATGCACTGGCATACGGCGCGATCACGTGCTCGTCGGCGGGCGTGCGCCGCAGCGCCAGCCGTGCGATGCCTTGCGGTCCGTATTGATACGCCAGCGTGTGGTCCTGCCCGGCGATGGCCGATTCGGAGGTGCCCCAGGGCGTTCCGCTGTGCTGTGCGTCGGCTCGCTGCGCGGCGACGGCGCTCCGCGTGACCTGGTACAGCACGCTGCCGATCGGCTCGTCGAGGATCAGCGACGGCATCAGATACTCGAACATCGATCCCGACCACGATTTCAGCCCGACTTCGGTCCCCCAACCGAAGAACGGCCGACCGAGCGCGGTCCAGTGTTCCACCGGCAGATCGCCCTTGGCTATCGCAAGCAGGCTGGTCAGCCGGGCTTCGCTGGCCAGCAGATCGTAATGGCTGTCGTCGAGCTGACGGGTTTCGACGCGGTAGCCGATATGCAGCAGCCGGCGTTCGGCGTCGTACAACATCGCATAGTCGGGTTCCAGCCCCAGACGCCGACATCGGTCGGCGAGTTGGCCCAGTCGATCGGCCGACTCGGCCGGGTCCTGTTCCAGATCACGCAGCGCCGAATCGAGCATCGCGACGTGATCGTGCAGCAGCCACATCGGTGCGTCGTCAATGGAGCCGACGAGCCCGAGATTCAGTGCTTCGATCTCGATTTTCGCGCGCTGCACCTGCGCCCGCAGTGCGGTCAGTTTGGCAGCGCTGTCCGGCCAGTCGACATCGTCGCCGCCACACAAGCGTTGCAATTCGCGCATCGAGCCCGAGCGCTGCAGCATCGGCCGCAGCGCGTGCAGACGCTGTGCCGAGGCGCGCAACGCCAGGCGCGCCGCATCGAGCGACTGCGGCGCTGCGGCCAACGCCGCGCACGCTCCGGCCACCGCGATCAGGTGGCCACTGCAATTGCCGCTGTCGACCGTCGATACGTATGCAGGGGGCAGGACCGCCAGCGTCTGGGTGTCGTACCAGTTGTAGAAATGGCCGCGGTGGCGGGGCATCCGATCCAGTGTGTCGAGGCTTGCTTCGAGCCGGTCGCTCAATTCCGCGCGACCGATGAAGCCGAGCGCTTGCGCGCAGGTCGCGCTCAGAAGGTACATGCCGATATTTGTCGGCGACGTTCGATGCGCAATCAGCAGATGCGGCGAATGCTGGACGTTGTCGGGCGGCAGATGGTTGTCGGACGCGCCGACATGGTGTTCGTAGTAGCGCCAGGTATCCCGGGCCAGGCCGTGCACCCATTCGCGCCCGGGCTGATCGAGCCGCTCGCGTCTGGGAAGCGGCCGCGGACGGCTGGCCAGCCAGGTCCATACCGGAGATGCAGCCCATACCGCAAGCAGCAACAGGGTCGGGGCGGTTTGCAGCGCCGCGCCGAGTCCTGACGCCGCCCACAAGGCAGCGCCGAGCAGCGCGGCCACGAACGGGATTCGCCAGTGATTTCGCAGCAGTGTGGGCAAATCGCGCGCCGCGGCCGCTTGTGCCGCCGCCGCCGTGGTCCATTGGAGCAGACCGCGTCGCGACAGCAACTGCCGATACAGAGCCAGAGCGATGGCATGGCCGTACAACATCGTCAGCTGCAGCAATTGCGCCAGATGCCAGCCCGCCAGCGCGAATGCGCGCGCAAGATCGGCCAGCGCATGGCGGTAGAACAGCCTCAGCGCAATGTCGTCGCGGCTCGGCGCCAGACCGGCGATCGCGCCCAGCAGAGGACCCGCACTGAACGCAGCTGCGATGATCAGCAGTGTCCAGCCGAGCGGCAACACGCCGGTCGCCAGCACCAGCAACAACAGCAGCAGCGACATCGGCGCAACCAGTGAGCGCCGCAGGTTGTCGATCATCTTCCAGCGGCTGATGGCCGACAGCGGGAATTGCCGTGGCTGCAGCAGGAACGGCAGCAGCTGCCAATCTCCACGGGTCCAGCGGTGCAATCTGGAGTTGGCCACGTCGGCGTGTACCGGAGCGTCTTCGACCAGCGTGATGTCGCTGACGCTGGCGCAGCGAACGATCGCGCCTTCGAGCAGATCGTGGCTCAGCACCTGGGATTCGGGCAGGCGGCCGACCAGTGCGGCGTGGACTGCCGAGACGTTCAACAGCCCCTTGCCGGTGAACGTCCCTTCGCCGAACAAATCCTGGTAGACCTCGGAGCTGGCTGCGCTGTAGGGGTCGATGCCGCACTGTCCAGAGAACAGGCGGTGAAACCAGGTCACCGTTTCCGGCTCTGGCAATGGTGTGACGACGCGTGGCTGCAGAATGGCGTAGCCGGCAACGAC
>JBBRID010000159.1:0-8229 GCA_038221635.1 Burkholderiales bacterium | reverse complement strand
GAGTTCTTTTTCCAGATCCACGATCCATCCACCCGCGACCGCCAGGGCAACGACGTTGGCGCGAGCTACCGCTCGGCAATCTTCTACACCAGCGACGAGCAAAAACAGGTCGCGGAAGAAGCGATTGCGGATGTCGATGCCTCGGGTCTGTGGCCGGGCCGCGTCGTGACGGAACTGGCCCCCGCGGGCGATTTCTGGCAGGCCGAGCCCGAACATCAGGACTATCTCCAGCGTTATCCGAACGGTTATACCTGTCACCGCATCCGGCCGGGCTGGAAACTGCCGGCGCGGCAGAAGGTGGCATGAATCGGGGCTTTCCCGGGGCGAGTTCCCGACTTTCTTGAAAGAAGGCCCGCCGGCGTCGACTCGCGCTTCGGGAGGCGGTTGGCGGCTGCGAGTCTGGCCGCTTCAAGAGCCCTGGCTGGCCGAAGGCTTGATTCGCAACTGGTTGCCGATCACAAGCGCCGGTTCATGTGGATTGTGTTCGTAGGAGCGGCTTCAGCCGCGCTTCCGGTTTTCGCCCGCCGACCTGCGCGCAGAAATCAAGAAATAAAGCGCGGCTGAAGCCGCTCCTACGGTATCAAGCCGGCGGCGCTCGCTGCTGTCCTCAATAAGTTGATCGCCCACCGGTGATATCAAACACCGCGCCGGTCGAAAACGAGCAATCGTCGCTGCATAACCACGCGGCCATTGCTGCGATTTCGTGCACCTCGACGAAACGACCCATCGGGATCTTGCCCAGCATGTAGTCGATGTGCGCCTTGGTCATTTGTTCAAGCATCGGCGTTCCGGCCACGGCCGGCGTGATCGCATTGACAAAGATGCCCTTGGTCGCCACCTCCTTGGCCAAGGATTTGGTCAGCGCGATCAGTCCGGCCTTCGACGCACTGTAGTGCGAGGCGTTCGGGTTGCCCTCCTTGCCAGCTACCGAGGCAATGTTGACGATGCGACCGTTGCCCTGCTTCAGCATTTGTTGCACGACATGTCGGCAGGTCAGATACGGTGCGATCAGATTGACTTCGATGACCCGCCGCCAGACTTCGGGGTCCAGTTCCCAGGTGGTGCCGTTGCCGCCGGTGATGCCGGCGTTGTTGACGAGGATATCGATGCGGCCCAGGGTCTTGGCCGTGTCGGCGCTCGCTTCGGCGACTGCCGCATCGTCGGTCAACTCGACGCACATGCCGCTGACCTTGCCATGCACGGTCAGCGATTTGCAGGCCTCGTCGAGCTTGCCGGCATCGATGTCCCACAAGACCACCGTTGCGCCCGATTTCAGCAGCCGCTCGCTGATCGCATAGCCGATGCCCTGCGCACCGCCGGTGATGACGGCGACGCGGCCGCTCAGGTCGATCTGGTTCATTGTTGCAGTCCTTTCAATGCCTCGGGGTTGGATGCGCAATCTTCGATGTACTTGCGAATGATGTCGGCGAACTCGCGTTCGGGCTTCAGTCCGAGACGGGTCGCGCGTTGTGCGCTCGCCCCGCTCGGCCAGTTGGCGACGATGCCGGCGATCCGCTCGTCGCGTTCGAAGCGGACCCGCGCCCGCACCTGCGGTCCGCACACGGCCTCGAGGGCATCGAGCATCTGCTTCACCGTCACGTTGAGCGCCGGCAGGTTCAGTGCGCTGCGACCGAGCAAGGCCTCGCGGCTGGCCTCATAGACAGCGATCAAACCTTCGACCGTGCCTTGCGGCGATGACATCGGATGCGACACGTCGGCCGACACCGGGCAGATCGCCTCCTGCCCCGCCAGCGGTTCGCGAATGATGCTGCTGAAGAACGACGACGCGGCAGCGTTCGGTCGGCCTGGACGCACGGTCACGGTCATCAAGCGCGCGGCGCGCCCGTCGATGTAGCCCTTGCGCGTGTAGTCGGCGATCAGGTGTTCGCAGATCAGCTTGTGGATGCCGTACGAGGTCTGTGGCATTGGCAAGGTGTCGTCGGCGACGATCGAGGGCAGTGGCACTGCCGGATCGGGTCCGAAGACCGCCACCGAACTCGAGAAAACCAGGCGCGGCACGTTGCCGGTACGGCGCACCGCATCGAGCAAGGCACGTGTCGAGTCGAGGTTGGACCTCAGCCCGAGGTCGAAGTCGAGCTCGCATTCGCCCGATACCGCTGAGGCGAGGTGGAAGATGCCGTCGAAGCGTTGTTCTCCCAGCGATTCACATTGATCGAGCAGCGCACCAGTTTGCATTTCGACCCGTCGATCGGAGGTCAGGTCGGCAGGTGCTGCGACCTGGTCGGCGAGGACCAAGCGTTCAATCGCCTGGCCATTAAGCCTGCCGCGCTGCAGCAACGTGCGCGCAAGTCGGGCGCCAACGAAGCCGCCACCTCCGGTAATCAGCAATTGCATGTCGTACTCCGATTTCGTGTGGTTGATCTTGTTCAGGTGGCCTTTGGCCTGCGACGGCGTCGCGGGATCACGCCGCCTTCTTCGAGCCGGCGCTCGCCGTTGATCAGGTGGTCGATCGCTGCTTCGCGTGCGCCGTCCGGGTCGTGCGCGGCAATGGCTGCGACGATCGCCCGATGCTCTTCTCGAACCTGCGCCATGAAATCGGCGTGGCGAGCCTCGTTGCCTTTGGTGACGCGCATTGCCTCGCGCAGATACTGGTCGAGAAAGATCAACAGCCGGTTGAACTGCGGGTTGCCTGTGGCCGTGCCGAGTGCGCGGTGGAAGGCCATGTCCTCGTCAAGCCCGTTGGCGCCGGCATCGGTCGCGGCGTCGATGGCTTCAAGGGCGTGTTTCAGGTCGGCGATCTGGTGGCGGCTTGCCCGCCGGGCCGCCAACGCGGCAATCTCGCCCTCGAGCACCCTTCGCAATTCCACCACCTGCACCACGGCAGTCATCGATTCCAGCACCGCGGGATCGAAGGCCAGCGGCTGGTGCGGCGATGTCGGCGCCACGTAGACGCCTGAACCCTGGCGCGCAACCAGCAGTCCGCGGGCCTTGACACGGTGCACCGCCTCTCGAACCACCGAGCGTGACACGCCGTGCGACGCTGCGAGCTGTGCCTCGGTGGGCAGGCGGTCGCCGGGACACAACATGCCGTGCTCGATCTGCGCCGTCAAGTGGGTGGCCAAGCGGTCGGACAGCCGCTCTGGGGCGGCTGTTGAACCAAGGCCGGCGAGCGCGGCCGTGGCTACCGGTGGTCGCAGGGGATTCGGCATTCCGTGGTCAGGTTATCAGACAACTCTTTGGGTTTTCAACGGGTTAGCCCTAGCACGCAAAGTGCGAGTCGGGCGTATTGTCGGCGTCCGTTGAAACCCGACGAGAGAGCACGCCAATGGCCAGTGTGTCGATCCGGTCCGTGACCAAGCGTTTCGGCCATGTCGAGATGCTGCGCGGCGTCAGTATCGACACCCCGGATTCGTCTTTCACCGTGCATTGGTGGTGTTGAACGCCTTCTTGTTGAGCACCATGTGTTGGCGATGACAGGTGCAGTCGATGAATGACGGGAACATGAGATGAGGATTGGATTTATCGGGTTGGGAGCGATGGGCGTGCCGATGGCGATCAACCTCGTCAACGCCGGTCATGAGGTCAGCGGTTTCGATGTTCGGCCAGCGGCTTTGTCGCCTTTGCTCGACGTCGGTGGACATGCCGCAGCCAGTCTTGCCGAAGTCGCCGAGGATGCCGAACTGCTGTGGCTGATGGTGGTGTCTGGCGAGCAGGCGCGCAGCGTGTTGTTCGGCGAAGGTGGAGCGGCGGCGGCCTTGCCGAAAGGAGCGGTCGTCTGCGTCTCGTGCACGCAGCCACCCGCGATGGCACGTGATACGTTTGACCGCCTGGCCGAGATGGGGATTGCCATGCTGGATGCGCCGGTTTCGGGCGGTGTTGCCGGAGCAAGGGCGGCGGCGTTGACGATCATGGTGTCTGGCGACTCCGCTGTGCTGGAACGCATGCAACCGGTGTTCGAGGCGGTGGCCAAGCGCATCTTCGATGTCGGTCGCGAAGCCGGCCTGGGTTCGACGGCGAAGATGATCAACCAGTTGTTGTGCGGCATCCATATCGCCGCAGCGGCCGAGGCCATGAATCTGGCAGAAAGGGCAGGCGTCGCGCTGCCTACCATGCACGAAATCATCTCGGTGTCGGCCGGCAACAGCTGGATGTGGAGCGACCGCGGGCCACGCATGATGCAGGACGAACCGCCGGTGACCAGCGCGGTCGACATCTTCGTCAAGGATCTGGGCATCGTGCTCGATCAGAGCCGGGCGATGCGTCAAGGCTTGCCCCTGGCGGCTGCAGCCATGCAGATGTTTCTTGCGGCCTCGGGTCTGGGCCACGGTGCGGCTGATGACAGCCAGGTGATACGCGCCTATCGCGCGCTGAACGGAAAAGGCAAATCCGTCCCATGAGTGATCGAGCAGTTATCGGCTTCATCGGCGTCGGCCTGATGGGCCACGGCATGGCGAACAACATCGTCACCAAGGGCTGGCCGCTGGTGGTGATGGGTCATCGAAACCGCGCGCCCGTCGAGCACCTGAAAACGCTCGGCGCGCGTGAGGCCGCCACGGCCCGCGAACTGGCGGCGCAATGCGACATCGTCCACCTATGTGTCACCGGCTCGACGCAGGTCGAAGAATTGATGCACGGCTGCGACGGCATTCTGGCATCGGGCAGGAAGGGTCTGATCATCATCGACTGCTCGACCGCGAACCCGGTCTCGACGCTGGCCCTTGCCGATGAGGCAACGGCCCAGGGCATGACGTTCGTCGATGCGCCGTTGTCGCGCACACCGAAGGACGCCGAGGCCGGCACGCTCGACACCATGGTCGGCGCCGATCCGGAAACCTTTGCCCTTATCGAGCCGGTGTTGCGTTGCTGGGCAGGCAACATCGTCCACCTGGGCCCGGTCGGCCTGGGCCACAAGATGAAGCTGATCAACAACTTCATCGGCATGGGTTATGCCAGCTTGTATGCGGAGGCACTGGCGATCGCGCGCAAGGCGGGAATCTCCGTCGATCAGTTCCATTCGGTGATCGGATCGGGCCGCTTGCGCAACGGCTTCTACGACACCTTCATGAAGTGGTCTCTGGAAGGCGACCCGAATGCCCACCCGTTCACGATCAGCAATGCCCACAAGGACATGCGCTACCTGAATGCGATGGCCACCGAGATCGGTGCTGTCAATCCGCTGCAGTCGCAGGTGAAGAACAGCTTCGCGGCGATGGAAGCCGCAGGGCAGGGCGCCCTCCATGTGCCGATGCTGGCCGATTTCATCGCGGCGATCAATGCACTGCCCCCGGGGAAGAATCGCTGAGGCGCATCTGCGGCTCTTGCGGGCGCTTGGTTCTTGGGTTTGTATTTGTAGGAGCGGCTTCAGCCGCGCTTCGGGCGTTTTGTCGCGCGATCCGGTCGAGAATTCTGAACCCGCAATCACGGCTGAAGCCGCTCCTGCGAAATTTCGACGAGACCCCGGCGGGTGCTCAGGCTCGAACTTTATGGGTAGGGCCGGGCAATGGCTTGGCCGGCGCGACCAGCGACGGCAGTTTGCGCCGGGATCCGAGCACTTTGGCGATGTCCTCGGCCGCGCTGTCGATCAGGTCGAGGCAGGCTTGTCCAGCGACCGGCGCAGACCGTGCGATCACCGCATCGAGAATGGCGCGGTGCAACGGCAGTGAATTCGCGGCGCCATGAGGGCGTGAGGTCGAAATAGCGAAACTGGTGCGCAACAGCGCGCTCAATGCGTTGCTCATCAGTACCAGCATGCGGTTGTGGCTGGCGCGCAGCAGGGCCTGGTGAAATCGCAGGTCTGAGGTGACATAGTCGCCGCCCTCGTCGATGGCCTGCTTCATGCCCGCAAACGCTGATTCGAGTTCGTCGATATCGTCCATCGTCGCCCGCTCGGCCGCCAGTCGGACCGCGGCGGGCTCGACCACCCGTCGCAGTTCCTGCAAGTCGCGCAGAAATTCGCGCGTCAGGCCGACCCGGGTCTGCCAAGCCACCACTTGAGGGTCGAACCAGTTCCATTGCGCTTCGGGCTGAACCCGTGTCCCGACCTTGGGGCCAGTCACCAGCAGCCCTTTGGCGACCAATGATTTGACCGCTTCGCGAACCACCGTGCGGCTGACACTGTATTCACTGCACAGCAATGGCTCCGGTGGCAAGCTGCTGCCGACGGCATGCCGTCCCGCGACGATGGCCTCGCCCAGCTGGTCGAGCGTATGGCCCAGCACGTTGCGTGCGGCGGGCTGATTGACCACGTTCAGCCGCGCACGAACAGGGTCACGAGTGGATCGGGCCCCACTTGCCGACTCCAGTGCCCGTGCAAGGCAGGGTCAAACTCGGCTCCGTCCGGCAAGACGTCGGCCGAATGGAAATGCTCACCGGGGCCGAAGACCCGGCTACTGCCGTCCTGCAGGCCGATTTCCATCCGGCCTCCCAGAATGAACACCCATTGCGGGCTGCCGGTGCAATGGAAATCGCTTCGAAACCCGAGCGGGCTGCGCCGCAGCTGGTAGCCCTCGCTGGGCATCAACGGCGAAAGCATCGCCTGCGGTTTGCCTTCGCTCAATTCGATGTCTTCTTGACGAAAGCGTGCGCGGCCGTCGGTGTCGGTGAACAGGATGACCTTGCTGAAATTTTCCACCGTCGACTCCTGAAATTCACCTGATCTGGCACTCGGGTACCGGCGTCAACAAGGGCTCTCCTGCGAAGTGCGCCTTGAGATTGGCGAATGCCAGATCGGCCATCGCCTGGCGGGTCTGGCCGGTCGAGCTGCCGATGTGCGGGACAAGCACCACATGGGGCATCGCACGCAGCCGCTCGGGCACTTTCGGTTCGGTCTCGAAGACATCCAACCCTGCACCGGCGATGACACCGCGCTCGAGCGCGTCGATCAGCGCGGCTTCGTCGACCACCGAGCCGCGCGCCACGTTGATCAGAATGCCTTTGCTGCCGAGCGCTGCCAGCACTTCGGCGTTGACCAGTTTGCGGGTGCCAGCACCGCCTGGCGTGATGAGAACCAGAAAATCGCTTTCGCGCGCCAGGCTCACCGCATCGGCAAAAAAGGCATACGGCAACTGAGCCCGTTTCGAGCGAGCGGTATAGGACACGCTCATGCCGAAGGCGAGGGCCCGGTGCGCGATGGCCTGGCCGATGCGGCCCATGCCGACCAGGCCGAGGCGGGCGCCCGACATCTTGCGCGCCAGCGGCATAGCACCTTTTGTTTCCCACTCACCCGAGCGCACATAGCGATCGGCCGCCGGCAACTGACGAGCGGTGTTGAGCATCAGGCCGATGGCCAGGTCGGCCACGTCGTCGTTCAGCACATCGGGGGTGTGCGTGACCATCACGCCGCGCGCCTTTGCCGCGGCGACATCGACGCCGTCGTAACCGACGCCCATCACCGAAATGACCTGCAGCGCCGGCAATGAATCGATCAGTTCGGCGTCGACCCTCGATTCGCCGCTCGCAGCGATGGCGCGAATCTTCGGCGCGGCGTTCTTGAAAGTGTCCGGTTCGCTCTGATGCAGGCGATCTAGAACCTCGTAACGGTCCTGCAGCAGGCTCATGTACAGCGGCGAAAGCTTGGTTGCCGTGAGCACCGGTTCGCGGGTAGCTTGGTTCATCGTTTCTCCTGTTTGAATGGGCTGCAACCCGTGCGCATCGCGAATCCCTCGGGACGAACTGCGTGCTCTCAGGGCTTACACGGTTGGTTGGTCAATCGTCATACCATAGTATCGTTGCAAACCCTCCGTACAGCATCGGGAAAGCCAGCACACCATGAGCGTCAAGCAGAAGAAAAAGCCCGAGGACTTGCGCAGCCAGCAATGGTTCGGCCGCCAGGATCGTGACGGCTTTGCCTACCGCAGCTGGGTCAAGGGAAAGGGTGTGCCACACGACCAGTTCGACGGCCGTCCGGTGATCGGCATCTGCAATACCTTCAGCGAATTGACACCCTGCAATTCGCATTTCCGAACCTTGGCCGAGCAGGTCAAGATCGGCGTCTACGAGGCCGGTGGCTTCCCGCTCGAGTTTCCGGTGATGTCGCTCGGCGAGACGCTGTTGCGACCGACCGCGATGTTGTATCGCAACCTCGCCAGCATGGATGTCGAGGAGAGCATCCGCGGCAACCCGATCGACGGCGTAGTGCTGTTGATGGGCTGCGACAAGACCACGCCGAGCCTGCTGATGGGTGCGTCCAGCGTCGACCTGCCGACCATCGGCGTCAGCGGCGGTCCCATGCTGAACGGCAAGTGGCGCGGCCAGGAACTCGGCTCCGGC
>JBBRID010000158.1:0-8260 GCA_038221635.1 Burkholderiales bacterium | reverse complement strand
AAACCGATGTAGCGCTCCGGGTCGAGTCCCATGTTGCGGATCACTTGCGGATGTACCTGGCCCGACCCCGACACCTCGAGCCAGCGTCCGGTCAGCGGGCCGCTCTCGAACATGATGTCGATTTCGGCGCTCGGTTCAGTGAACGGAAAATAGCTGGGCCTAAAGCGCAGCTTCAGATCGGTGGTTTCGAAAAAAGCCTGGATGAAGGCGAGGTACATCGCCTTCAGATCCTTGAAGCTGACGTTTTCGCCGACCCAAAGCCCCTCCACCTGATGGAACATCGGTGAGTGCGTGGCATCGCTGTCGACCCGGTAGGTGCGGCCCGGCGCAATCACGCGGATGTCGGGCATATGAGCGTTGCCAGCGTGTTTTTTCGCATGCGCCTGCGCGTAGCGGATCTGCATCGGCGAGGTATGCGGGCGCAGGTTCAGCCAGCGGCCTTCGGCATCCTTCACGTCGACGTAGAAGGTGTCCTGCATCGAACGGGCCGGGTGATTTTCCGGGTTGTTCAGCGCCGTGAAACTGTACCAATCGGTCTCGATCTCGGGGCCGTCCGCGACATCGAAGCCCATCGATCCGAAGATCGCCTCGATGCGCTCCATCGTGCGGCCGATCGGGTGCACGGCGCCATTGCCGCGACGCCGCCCCGGCAGCGTCACGTCGAGCGCCTCGGCCTTCAACTGGATGTCGAGTTCGGTGTCGGCCAAGGCCTGCCGGCGCCGCTGCAGCGCGGCCTCGACCTGTTGCTTGGCGGAGTTGATCAGAGCACCGCGTGACTTCTTTTCTTCATGCGACAGGGTGCCCAGCGCTTTCAGCTGCTCGGTCAATCGGCCCGATTTACCGAGGTAGCGCGCCTTGGCATTTTCCAGATCGGCTGGCGCTCCGGTGCCGGCGAAGTCGACTTGCGCATCGAGCACCAGTTGTTCGAGATCATTCATGACGAAAAGAGGGACACAAACAAAAAAGGCCGCACACGAGGTCGGCCTGGAAAAGCTGGTACGGAAGCACCTTGCGGCGAATCCGCTCTGCCAACGACCCGCGGCTTGCGCCAAGGGCCGTTCAAGGCATTCAAGCCAGTTGGGCCTTCACCTTCTCGACGATGCTGCCAAAAGCGGCAGGATCACGAACAGCCATGTCGGCAAGCACCTTGCGATCGATTTCGATCGAGGCTTTTTTCATGCCGGCCATGAATTTGCTGTAGGTCAGACCGAGACCCCGGCTCGCCGCGTTGATACGGGCGATCCAGAGTTGGCGGAAGACACGCTTCTTGGTACGACGGTCACGGTATGCATACTGGCCGGCACGCATGACGGCCTGCTTTGCAATACGGAAAACGTTCTTGCGACGGCCACGGTAACCCTTGGCGAGTGCGAGAATTTTCTTGTGACGAGCGCGGGCTGTTACACCACGTTTGACGCGAGGCATGGTTTATCTCCTTCAGAAGCTGATCAAAGACCGGCCATGGGCATCATCTTGGCGATGCTGACCACGTCGGACTTGTGCACATTGGTGGCACCACGCAGGTGACGTTTCACCTTCGTGGACTTCTTCGTCAGGATGTGGCGCTTGAACGCTTGTCCGCGCTTCACGGTACCACCCGGACGCACGCGAAAACGCTTCTTGGCGCTGCTCTTGGTCTTCATCTTGGGCATTTCTGCTCCTTCTTGATTGCTGCTGCAGGCGCCGGCAATCCGTGCCGTCTTGTTGGCCTGCAACCGCTTCTTTTCAACTCCCCGGTGACCAGACCGAGGCGCCGAATTCTGTCAATCGACGATCAGGACTTGCGCTTGGGCGCAAGCACCATGATCATCTGCCGGCCTTCCAGCTTGGGCATGTTCTCGACCACCGATACATCTGCAAGATCGTCGCGAATGCGCTCGAGCAGACGCATGCCGATGTCCTGGTGGGTAATCTCACGACCGCGGTAACGCAACGTGACCTTGCCCTTGTCGCCGTCCTCGGAGATGAAGCGGCGCAAATTGCGCATCTTGATCTGGTAGTCTCCTTCGTCGGTACCCGGACGGAATTTGACTTCCTTGATTTCAACGATCTTCTGCTTGGATTTAGCCTCAGCCGCCTTCTTCTGCTCCTGATACTTCAGCTTGCCGTAGTCCATCAGACGACAAACCGGCGGCTCGGCTTGGGCAGCAATTTCGACCAGATCTACATCGAGATCTCCGGCCATCTGCAACGCGTCGTTGATGTTGACGATGCCCAAGGGCTCGTTGTCTACACCGTTCAAGCGAACTTCAGGTGCCATGATCTCCCGGTTGAGGCGGTGTTTGCGCTCGACATTGGGAGTACGGCGGTCAGCATATGTAGCGATGGTTTGAACCTTTCAATGGATTCCAAGGCAAGCGAAATCCGTCACTTGGGGTCGGTGAACAGCACGGGCTCAAATGCGTTGGGCGATATCAGAGCCGACCTTCTCTGAAAAGTCGGCGATCGACATCACGCCAAGGTCGAGATTGCCACGTGCACGCACCGCGACGGTCCCGTTTGCCTTCTCCTTGTCGCCAACGACCAGGATATACGGGACCTTTTGCAGGGAATGCTCTCTGATTTTATAGTTAATTTTTGCATTGCGCAAATCGCACGTTGCTCTAAGCCCTTGTTTTTGAAGCATTTTCACCACGTCGGCGGCGTAATCGGCCTGCTGCTCCGAAATATTGAGCACGTTGACCTGCTCCGGCGCGAGCCAAGCCGGCAGCGCGCCGGCATGCTGCTCGATCAGGATGCCGATGAAACGCTCGAGGCTGCCGACGATCGCGCGGTGCAGCATCACCGGGTGCAAACGCTCGCCCGACTCGGCCACGTAGACCGCGTCGAGCCGCTCGGCCATCGAGAAATCGACCTGCATCGTGCCGCACTGCCATTGCCGGCCGATCGCGTCCTTCAGCGTGTATTCGATCTTGGGGCCGTAAAACGCCCCCTCGCCCGGCGAGATCTCGAACTCGCAGCCACTGCGGCGCAGGCTTTCGATCAAGGCGTGTTCGGCCTTGTCCCAGATCGCATCGGAGCCGATGCGCGCGTCAGGCCGCGTCGCCACCTTGTAGATGATGTGTTCGAAGCCGAAATCCTTGTAGACCTTCTGCAGCAGCGCCGTGTAGGCGACGCATTCCTCGAGGATCATGTCCTCGGTGCAGAAGATGTGGCCATCGTCCTGCGTGAAGCCACGCACCCGCATGATGCCGTGCAGGCCACCGGTCGGCTCATTGCGGTGGCACTGGCCGAATTCGCCGTAACGCAGCGGCAGATCGCGGTAGCTCTTGATGCCCTGCTTGAAGATCAGGATGTGGCCAGGGCAGTTCATCGGCTTGAGCGCGTAGTCCCGCTTCTCCGACTCGGTCGTGAACATGTTCTCGCGGTATTTGTCCCAGTGGCCGGTTTTTTCCCACAGACCCTGGTCGAGAATCTGCGGGCCTTTGACCTCCTGGTAGCCGTTGTCGCGGTACACCGCCCGCATGTACTGCTCGACCGCCTGCCACACCGCCCAGCCCTTGGGGTGCCAGAACACCAGGCCGGGGGCGTGCTCGTCGATGTGGAACAAGTCGAGCTCCCGGCCCAGCTTGCGGTGGTCGCGCTTCTCGGCCTGCTCGAGCATGTGCAGGTATTGCTGCAACTCGTCTTTGCTGGCCCAGGCCGTGCCGTAGATGCGCTGCAGCATCTCGTTGCGGTGATCACCGCGCCAATAGGCACCAGCCACCTTCATCAGCTTGAAGAACTTCAGCTTGCCGGTGCTCGGCACGTGCGGGCCACGACACAAATCTTCGAATCCGCCCTCGCTGTACAGCGAGACGTCTTCACCGGACGGAATGCTGCCGATGATCTCGGCCTTGTACGCCTCGCCCAGCGCCTTGAAATGCGCGATCGCCTCGTCTCGGGGCAACACACGGCGGCTGACCTTCTCGTCCTTGCGCGCCAACTCGGTCATCTTGGCCTCGATCGCCGTCAGATCTTCCGGCGTGAACGGCCGCTTGTAGGCAAAGTCGTAAAAGAAGCCGTTCTCGATCACCGGACCAATCGTCACCTGCGCCTCCGGAAACAGCGACTTGACCGCATACGCCAACAGGTGCGCCGTCGAATGGCGAATCAGTTCCAGGCCTGCCGGATCCTTGTCGGTGATGATCGCCAGTTGACTGTCGTTCTCGAGCAGGAAGCCGGTATCAACAAGGCGCGCCGAATCCCCGCTGCCGACGCGCCCACCCAATGCGGCCTTGGCCAGCCCGGTCCCGATCGACGCCGCTACCTCGGCAACCGTGACCGGGGCGTCAAATTGCCGTTGTGAACCATCGGGCAGCTGAATCGAAACCATGGTACTGAACTCCAGAAACAAAAAAGCGCGGACAGATGCCGCGCTCGGGGTGATCAAAAGGGAATACGGGACAGACGCGCGACGGTCTAGGCCTCGAAAAATCCGGCACCGGAGCCGGCGGTCGACGGGGTAGTCCGCGGTGTCATAACCAGATCGCCTTTCTGATCCTTGTGGGCTGGAGTGCGAGATTGTAAATCGATGATCGCAACGAGGCCAAACGCGGCGGGGACGAGTTCGCTTTATGCATCCAAGTGGGAGCGCCTTCAGCGCATTAATCGGCTGCCGCCGCAAATCGTGCCAAAGGGAACACAGTCGCAGATGGCCGCACCAAAAAGTGCGAATAAAAAGTCCTTGTGAAATCAATCACTTAGAACGTGTTCCTTGCGAGGCGCGATGGCAGTCCGTCATGTCGAAATCGCCCCTGGAGGGGCTCCCACAGAACTCAAACAAACACGAACCACAGACCGCGCTCAATAACGCATCAACTGATCGCCTTGCACATAGACGCGATCACCTTGCCGGATATCGACGCCGGGCTCGTAGTCGAACTGGCGGGTGCCGCCTTGGTCGAGGCGGACGGAGATTCGAACAAAGTCGCGCGTGCCCTTGCGGTTCTTCTCGACCTGGTTGCCGATCAAGGCACCGCCAACCGCTGCGACGCCGGTGGCCGCCGTGCGACCCGAGCCCTTGCCGATCTGATTGCCGACGACTGCGCCGATCACCCCGCCGAGCAGTGCACCGGCACCGCTGGTCTGGTTTTCTGCCTTGATCAATTCGATGTTCTCTACATGTCCATACATCACGCCAGACTGATTGCCACCGTAGCTCGACCCGCCGCTGTAAGGCGCAGGCTGATTCGGTTGGCGGGGGCCGTTATTGGCGCAGCCGCTCAAGACGGCCAAGCCGATGGCGGCGCAGATCAAAGACGTGCGGGAAGTGCTCGATACGGAGGTCATCGTGATTCCTTTTTGGTTCATTCGTTTTGCTTGGCAACTTCAGGTGCGCGAACCTCATCATTCACGCCCAGGACAACGTCAGTTCGGTGCCGGATCCTGATCTTCGTTCCGTACCCGAACACCCAGTTACAACGGCAGCAATTGGATATCGGCCGTTCGCTGGATGAACCACAACACGCCGATCAGCATTGCGACACAGGAGCCGGCGCGAATCACCACCGGACCATACAGGCTGTACTGTCTTGCCAGAAACAGCAACGCACCGGCAATCAACACGATCACGATCTGCCCCAGTTCGAGCCCGACGTTGAACTGCAGCAGTGCCCAGGCAAAATGCAACGCAGGGAGATGGAGCTCGGCCAACACGCCGGCAAAGCCGAAGCCGTGGATCAGTCCGAACAGGAACGTGACCAGTGCGCGCCGCCCGCCGAAGATCGGCCACAGGTTGTCGACCGCCGCCAACACGATGGTCACGGCGATTGCCGGCTCGATGAATTTGCTCGGCAACGAGACCAGCTGCAGTGCTGCCAAAGCCAAGGTGATCGAGTGTGCAACCGTGAACGCGGTGACGATGCCGAGGATCGGCCAGAACGCCTCGCCGATCCGCTGCACCGGCTGCCATCCTTTGGACGTGCGGCGCATCACCGCCGGCAGCATCAGCACCAGCAGGAACAGCACATGGTCGTAGCCGGTGACGATGTGGTGAATCCCCTCACGAATGAACTGCAGGCTGTCGGCACCAGGCTGTGATGCCGCATCCGCGGCGCTCGCCGAGCCGCCAGGAACACCCACGGGCTGCCGCGGATCGAGTACGCGCAGCTGCGGTGCCGCGCCGGGAAGCTCGATCGACGCCAGGCCGCGATGGGTCGGGTCGATGTCATCGAGCAAGGTGTAGCGGATCGCCGATTCGGCAGTGAGCGGACACCGACCGGAATACTGCAGCACGGCATAGACACCGTCGGCGCGTTTCTCCAGCGCCGGCTGCGGCCGCTCGAACCGGCAATCGGCCAGCTGCACGTTGCGCTGCACATAGGCGTCGATCGCTGGCCACGCTGCTTTGACCTCGCCCCAGCTCAATGCGGCATCGCCGTCGCTGTCCATGTCGAGCGCCGCATCGAGGTCGCGCAACGCCACGTCGACACGCAGACTGGTGCTGCCGTCGGAGGCAGGCGCCAGTTTCAAATAGGCGTCACTGGCCTTGTGCGCCGAGGCGGTCGAGATCATCGACATCAGCAATGCCAACGCAACAAGAGTGGATTGCAGCAGCCTTGAAGAGCGAACGTGTGTCATGCCGCAGCGCCGATCAAAGCAAGGCATCGAGGCGTGCGTCGATCAATCCCATCTCGCTCTTGATCTGGCGCGCCTGCTGCAAGGTTTCGGCGCTGTTGGCGGCACGTGCCGCCTGCGCGAGCAGCAGCAGGTCGACCGGTTCGCGTTGCAGTTCGACATTCTCGCGCGCGAGCTGCAGGGCACGCTGCGCATCACGATCGACAAACAGCGCGAACATCGCCTGTTCGCGGGCGTGGGTGGTTTTCACCTCGGGCCGCAGCGCGGCTTGCACCATGCGCGCCCGCAACTCGGCGGTATCGGCAGGCGCGGGGCCGGTGTCCTTCAACGAAGCTTCGGCCAAGGCAAGGCGCAGCAGCACCGGGTCGCTGCGCACGTCGTTGCGCAGCAGTGGCAGCACCTCAGCGTGCCGTCCATTGGCAATCAGATAGTCTGCAAAGGTGAGCCGGGTGTATTCGTCAGGCGCAGTGGCCAGCGCGGTACGGAAAGCTGCTTCTGCTTCGCGCGGCCGGCCGGCACGCATCTCGAGCTCGGCGACACTGGTCATCAGCCAACTGCGCTGAGCCGGCTGCAGCTGCGGGCTTGCAAGCAGCCTCTGGAACAGCTTGCGGGCATCGTCGAAACTGCCGCGCAGCGCCATGTTCTCGGCCAGGCAGGCTTGGCTGTAGAAGGACTCGCCAATCGACGCAAGCCCTTTGCATCCGGCGTCGGACTCGGCATAGCGGCCCTGAACGCGCCGGATCGTTGCCAACGTCAGCCACGCCTGTGGCTGCTTCGGGTCACGCTTGAGCAGGTTTTCGAGCAACTGCGAGGAGCCGTCGAAATCGTGAAGATACTGCTGCACGGTTGCCAACATCATGACTACGTCGGCTGGCGCCCGGTCGAGTTGTTTCCAGTGTTGCAGCACTGCCAGCGCGCGGCCGGCGAAACGGGGTTCGCCCTGATCGCGAGCCTGATCGAGGTAGCGGCGCGCAAGCGCCACGGCAACGCCTGAATCATCTGGATTGGCTGCCAGCCGGGTGCGCAGTACCCGCTCTTCAGAGCGAGCGCTGCCTGTATTGGGGAGTGTCTCCACGACTTCCGAATCGGAGCGCGGCTGATAGACGGCGGCGTTGGCGAAGCGACTCGGAAGTGCCAACACGGTCGCGAGCGCAACGGCGCAGATCGAAGCGGCAAATGTTCCGCGGAGGCCACCGGAGCGCAATGTGAACAAGCGGTTGGCGCTGCGAATCGATTCTGCTTTGTACATCGAACGACTGTATTCGATTTGACGGAGGAACGAGGTCGTGGCTAACGCGTTCGACTCGTTCCAACATGAGCGCGGCGGCCTGCCCTCGAGAGGGAGGCCGCCGCGTATTTTCGCGAAGCGGATCAGGCCATCAAGGCACGTTCCGCGGCGATTCGGTCTCGCTGAGCGGTGGTGTAAAGCCGTTGGCGATGACCAGCGGCTCGGCTGTTTCGCTCTTGGTTGAGATCAATGAAACCAAGTAGTCGAAAAAGGTATTCACCGTATCGGCCGCCGAGAGTGGCACCGATGCAGGAGCCGGTGCCGGCGCCGGCGCCGGCGCCGGTGCCGGTGCTGGCGCTGGTGCTGGCGCTGGCGCTGGCGTCGGTGCAGGAGCCGGCGCCGGGGCAGGAGCCGGAGTCGGTGCCGGGAAATCCCCGTCGTCGCCGCCACATGCGGCCAACATCGCCGCTGCAG
>JBBRID010000157.1:0-8317 GCA_038221635.1 Burkholderiales bacterium | reverse complement strand
GGCCCGCTGACGACAGCGCCGGTGCTGTATCGCAAGCTGCCCTACGACGTCGAGAAAGACCTGCGACTGTTGTCTCTCGCGGCAACCAGCGCGCAGGTGCTGGTGGTTTCGAACAACCTGTCGGTGAAGACGCTGCCGGAGCTGCTGGCGTATTCGAAGGCGAACAAGGGTGCGCTCACCTATGGCTCGATCGGGGTGGGCTCGGGCTCGCACCTGACCGGTGAGCTGTTCGCCGCGCAGACCGGCGTCGACATGTTGCACGTGCCGTATCAAGGCTTCAGCCAGGTCACCACCGCGATCATCGGCGGGCAGATTCAGCTTGCGTTCATGGCGCCGTCCGGCGCGCTCGCACAAGCCAAGGCCGGCAAGCTACAGGTGCTGGCCGTCACGTCGGCCAAAGCATCAGACAGTGCGCCCGGCGTCCCGACCGTCGCGGAGGCCGCCAACGTGCCGAATTTCAAGGCTGAGTTGTGGATTGGTGCCATCGCGCCGAAATCGATGCCCGATGCCATCCAGACCCGCTTGACGACCGAGATCAGCAAGATCCTGCAATCCAAGGAAGTGCGCGACAAGCTTGCTGCAATCGGCTGGGAGGGAGTCGGCTCGACGCCTGCCGAGATGCGTGATCGCGTTGTTGCCGATACCAAGCTGTGGGGCGACGTGATCAAGCGTGCCAACGTGAAGGTCGAATGAGCGACCATGGCGAGCAGGCCACCAGGCACAACGTGAACGACGGCGGGAGCGATCGTTTCCTGACTGAACCGAGCCGGCAGACGCCGGTTTTCGGTGAGTTCGATGTCGTCGTTCTCGGTGGTGGTCCTGCCGGCATCGCAGCAGCGGTGGCCGCCGCTCGGGCCGGGCAAACCGTGTTGCTGATCGAGCGTTACGGCTTTCTCGGCGGCATGGGCACGGCCGCCGGCGTCACCAATTTCTGCGGGCTGCATGCCAACGTGCATGGCGAGATCCGGCAAGTGGTGCATGGCGTGGCCGACGACCTGCTCGACCGGATGCGAAAGCTCGGCGGCCTCAACGAGCCGCATTCTGTATTTGGCGGCAAGATTGCCGCACAGGCTTACGACAACGCAGCCTTCAAGGTTGCCGCCGATGGCCTGGTGGGGTCCAGTGGCGCGCAGTTGTTGTTCCATGCCCAGGCGGTCGGCGTGTTGATGAACTCGACTATCGAGATCGGCGCTTTGTTGATCGAGACTCGATCAGGCCGGCAAGCGGTGATCGGCCGAAACTTCATCGATTGCTCGGGCGACGGCGACCTGTCGGCTCACGCTGGCGTGCCGTTCGAAAAAGGCAGCAGCGGCCACGACATGATGTACCCGTCGACGATGTTCCGGGTCAACAACGTCGACCCGGCCCGCGTCGGTACCGACTACAAGATCTTCGATCGCCTGATGGCTCAGGCAGCAGAAGGCGGCCGCCAATTCGCCCGCAAGACGCCGATCATCCGGCCGCAGAAGAACCCGACCGAATGGCGGGCCAACGTGACCCAACTGGCCAACCCGGATGGCAGCCCGGTCGACGGCACCGACGCGGTCCAGTTGAGCCGTGGCGAGGTCGAAGGCCGGCGCCAGATCGTCGATTTTTTTCAGTTCCTGCGTGAATCGGTGCCGGGTTTCGACAAGTCCTACATCCTCGAGATCGCACCGCAGGTCGGCGTGCGCGAAACCCGTCGCATCGTCGGCGACTACCAGCTGAGCGAACGCGACGTGCTCGATTGCGTCAGCTTCGACGACACCATCGGCGTCAACGGCTGGATGATCGAGGAACACGTAGCCGGCGACATCAACCTGAAGTGGCAGGACATCCCCAATTCACGCGGCTTCAACCACTTGCCCTACCGCATGCTGCTGCCTAAACAGGTCGACAACCTGTTGGTGGCCGGACGCTGCGGATCGATGACGCACATGGGTCAGTCGGCCGCACGCGTGTCAGGCGGCTGCTTCGTGATGGGCCAGGCCGCCGGAACGGCTGCGGCACTCGCTGCGAAGGCCGGCATCCGTCCGCGCGCACTGAATGCGGCTGACCTTCAGCAACGCCTGGAATCCGAAGGCGCATGGCTCGGTCGCACCGACTGAGATCGACAGGGGCAGAACCCGCGTGTGGATCGCGGGCTCCCGTTCACTGAAGGCCGCGACGATCACCCGGCACCGGAAGCGAATGGATACGCATGCCCTGCACTGGTAGCAGCGTACGCAGTTGCTGCTGATCGGCCTCGATTCGGCGTTCTTCGATGGTCAATGACCGTGGCTGCTGCACCGCCAATGCGGCCTGATCGAGGTTCATACCCCAGCTGAGGCCCGGCCGCAGCGTCAAGGGAGGCGCCAACGCCCCGACAGCGGCCGCACCGACCCAAGGCATCACGTCGTCGAGTACAAGTGCCAACCGCGGACGGATCGCCACTTCGCCGATGCGTCCGCGCTGCCCCCAGTGCACCAGCAGATCGGCACTGCTGGACGCCGTACCGAGCTTGTCCGTCACGGCGAAATCCCGGAACACGCCGAAGCGCAACTGCATCATCGCTTCCTCGACCAGCATGGCCAGGTCTTCGCGCGAGAACACCTCGCCAGCCGCAATCGAATAACTGTAGTCATCGGTGACCCGATCGGCGATCAGAAACGCACTGATTTCGTCGGGCGTGTAGGCGATTTGCTGCGCGCTCGGCGTCTGACCAAAGAACTGCACCCGCGCGAGAGCGGCCATCTCGGCCGAACTGAATGGCAACTGCCGCGAAAGCGCCAGCGAGGCAGTTTGCAGCGGGCTCGATTCGTAGACACGAAGGTCGTCACGCAACTGCGCGTGCACCCGCGGCGGCAGAAAGTCGCCTGCATGTGCGAGCTCGTGATAGAGGATGCGTCCGAGATCGAAGCGCAGTGAGGCAATCTCACGGCTGCCGCGTTCGGCCAATGGAAAACTGCCCACCGCATGGCGGTTGTCGAGCACATAGCGCCACGGCGTGTTGAAGTTGAGGGCGGCGCCGAAATCCTGCCGCGGGTCGGGTGCTTCGCTGAGCGTGTCGCGCTGGGTCGGCGTCAGCCACAAGTTTGCGGCATCGAGATAGATCGCGCCAGTCACGTTCCAATAGAACGATGGCCGCACGCGCCCGCCGATGACGATTGCGGTGGTCGCGTTCAACAGGCGGCGGAAATCGCCGTGGACGTCCTGGGTGCGCAGAAAATTCTCGAATACGTCGCCCATCCAGTCATTCGATACCAGCACGCGCTGCATCACCTGCTCGATGCTCGGCAGTTCGCCACGCGTCACCTGCCCGAGCAGTGGCAGTTGTCCCAGCGTACACACGCTGGCCGGATTGCTGAAGCTCAGGTGCGGCGCATAGATGCATGCGTCCAGCGCCACCGCATGCGGACCACCGCGTCGGTAGGGGTAGACACGGCTGGCCGCATTGCTGCCTGCAAACAAGGGTTGCGCAGCCAGCCGCGGCGCCGGCTGGACGAGCAGCGTGAAGTCCTGGCTCAGCGTGCGGCCATCGGCCAGGCTGACGCTGGCGCGCAAGCGCAGCAGGCTGTCCGCGTTGACCGAGGGCGCGTTGAAAACGAGGCTCCAGCCCGTCGCTTGCGTGAGTGGTGTCGCAGGGCCTTCGACGACCGACCAGCGCACGCTTGCCGCGTTGCGCTCGACCTCGCTCAGCCCCACCGGCCACGCTCGCAGCGACAATGCACCGTTGCCCCAGACCGACGGCTCGCCACGAATCACCAGACCCGCTGCAGAATCGCCAGCGGCCACGTCGAGCGACACCTGCGCATCGAGCGTGCGACCACGATCGTCCTGGAAGCTGACCGAAAACCGATACGGGCCAGCGCCCGGCGGCTCGATGCTGAGTGCCTGCGAGCGCGCCGACATCAATGGCAGCGGCGGTCCGCCAAGCTGTGTCCACTGCAGATGGCTCAGCACCGCCCCGCAGGACTGCAGAGCCAGTTCTGCATTGCGCCCGACTCGAGCGCCAGCCGGCAACGCCAGCCGCGCCACCGCACCGCTGGAGCAATCGGCGCCGAGTGCCGGTCCAGCCCCTTGGCCGATGGATGCGCTTTCAGCACCTCCGCCGCCACCGCCGCAAGCGCTCAACGCCGCAACGATGCCGACCACGGCAAGGCAGGCGCTGAACCAGCGACGTTCGGGCGGCCCGCCCTGCGCCGAGACCGCGCCGCACCGCAGCGCCGACACCGTGCCAACCTCGCCGCAGAACCTGTTTTCAACCTGGTTGTTCATGCTCGACATCTTCGGCATCAATTTAAGCGACCCGTGGCTTCAGCGCCATTGCTGCGCGGGCGCGCAAACACCTGGGTCCAGTAGATCGCAGTCTCGCTTTCGGGATTGACTGCGTAGGCCGCGCCCATCGCTCGGAATGTCTTGTTCATGATGTTTTCGCAATGATGCGGGCTCGCCAACCAGGCCGCCATCGCCGATTCGGCCGAACCCTGGCCGGTCGCCAGGTTTTCACCGATGCTGCGCCAAGCGTATCCGGCCTTGGTGGCACGGTCACTGACCTGTGCTCCGTCTCTGCCTTGATGGGCGAAGTATTGGTGGGTTGCCATGTCGCGGCTGTGTGCCAGTGCGATATCAGCCAGGCCCCCATCCCACCGAAGCAGCGGTGCCGGCTCGAATGATCGATCGCCGCAGCGCCGGGGCTGCGACCGAGCCAGATTCGCAAGCCGCACGATTTCCTGGCCGGCGTCCTCAGAACCACGCAAGTTTGGTGACAGCAGCGGCCGGGCAAGCACGATGCGCCAGCGCTTGCCTTCGTTTGCCACCCCGATCTCCGCGTGATCCGGGCTCGACAAAGCCTGACAGTAGCGCCGTTCGATGAATCGCATGGCGTCGCGCGCGCTGGACGGCCCGGTGATCGAGATCAGCTGAACCTGAGCGGCGAGGTAGCCGCCCTGAGTGAGACTGCGCTGCAAGGCGTCGCCCGAGGCGCCATCTACGTCAGCAAGCGCTGCCACCGGCGCAAGCGGTCCGACTGCAACGGCCGACTGGCCGTCGCATTGGTGGCTGGCACCTCGGTACTGGTTGATCAGTCCGATCAGTTCGGTGTCTCCGCCTGGCGGTTGTTCCGCCTTTAGAGCTGTCGTGGTGACAAGCAACACCGAAGAGAAGCAGAAGGCGGCGCGCAGATGTCGATTCGATCGGGGACTTGATTTCTTCATCTGCTGGGGGATCTTGATGGCGGCTGGGAAGGCCCGGCGCGTGAGGAAACCGTCAGCATACGTCGACACGCAAGCCACGGCGCGCGCAAGGGCAAGCAATCAACTTTCCAGTGGCGCAGCGGAACCGCGAGCCGATTGCTGGAGTCCATCCCATACGCCGCTGCGATTCCAGATCACAAGGCCGACGGCGACAAGCGCCGGTTCATCAAATTCACGAAAGGCTGATCAATGACTGACTCACGCAAGGTGCTCGAATCGATACCTGAACCCGCATCTTTGGACCGCACGATGCCGGCACCGCCGCAACCAGCCCGAGATGGCGCGAATATCGGCGGGATCGCAAAAACCGCAGAGTCCGGGCTGCGTGATGACCAAACCGACAGTGGTGAAGTGCCGCAGGCTACGCCGAACACCAAACAGACGAGTTCCGGACACCGCCAGCCGCCTGTTTCCAAGCCGACCGGGCGGCCCACCAGCGCAGACAACGACGACGCTCGTGCCGACGCGAAAACGCCGGAAGACGAAAGCGCGCTCGAATCATTGGGCCGCGCGATCGGCACTGCGCTTGACGGGGAAGCGGCAGAGAAAGAGCCGCGCAGATAAGCCGGCGCCCTTCTCGCCCGTACCCTTGTCGCTCCGGGGCAACCCCTGCGCACCAAAGGGTCGGTACAAATTTTGCTAATCTACGCTTTCCCGTGCCAGAGCTCGACCAAGCTAGTGACCCCTCGAAAGGCGCCAGATGTCAGCCCACACCTTGAGCTATCAGCAGATGCCGGAATGGCTTTTGCACCCCGTCATGGAGGGCGCGATCCTGCTCTCCGAAGCCAGCCAACTGTGGGATCAGTGGCTGCTGATGGGACAACCAGACCGGTTCACCCCGGAGTCTCCAAGGTTGCAGCAGGCCGCCATGCGGATCCGCTTGCTCAGCCAGGACGACGAACCGCAGACGACTTGTCATTGAACGGCGACTGAGGTTTTCTTGCGGTCGCACGGCAGCCAATAACTGGCGCTGTGCAAGCCGCAGACGAATTCAAACTTGGAGGTAGGTGAAGTCCTACCTCAAGCTGCGCCGTGCGATGACCTCGAATGCCTGAGTTTTGAGTCGAAAGCGGCGGGTAGAGCCGGCAACATCGTTGCAGTTCACAGCTACACGCGCCAACGCGCGAATTGCATGTCCAATCCCTGGCTCAAGAAAAACCCGCTGATGAGCATGTCGCTCAGCAATGCCAACCGAGTCACCAACACGGTGCGTGCGCGAGCAATGGCTGAGGCGAAAAAACAGACCCGGCAAGGTGCCGCAACGTCATTCAACGCTGCCGGCACCATCATGGAAATTTGGCTCGGTACGGCCGTCGCTGCGAAGCCTTTGAAAGCTCGTCGACGCAAATAGGCAATTCGAGGAGCGCCGATCGGACCCCGCGATTTCCAGCAATCGCAGTGAAGTGATCGGAGACGGCCGATGCCGACTGCGATCACGCGTGTTTGCCCGCACGAACTTCTTTTTCCAGGACAACTCAATGAGACTATTCGTCGGTTGCGATATGACGCTGGAGGCGGCGGAGCCCTGCCCCACCGTAGCCATGCTGCGACCACGCAGCGGAGCGGCGCAATGGCTGGCCAACGAAAGTTACCAGTTCGACCCGCCGGTGCGCCCGACTGAATATGTGGACTCTTACGGCAATCTCTGTCAGCGCTTCGAGATCCCGCAGGGCAGGATGCGGATTCGATGCAGTGCCATCGTCGAGACCGACGATGTGATTGCGGTCGAGCCCAATGCGCCGGCCACGCCGGTGCACGAACTTCCCGATGACGCGCTGCAATTCATGCTGCAAAGCCGATATTGCCCCAGCGACAAGATGCGAGACAAAGCACTCCAAATAGTCGGCAACGCGGCACCGGGCTACGCACAGGTCGAAGCAATCAGGGCCTGGGTGCATGACAACATCGAATACCAGTACGGTGTCAGCAGCGCCACCACCGACGCCCTCGACACGCTGGAAGCGAAAGCTGGGGTCTGCAGAGACTTCTCCCACATCGGCATCTCGCTTTGCAGAGCGCTGCACATCCCGGCGCGCATGGTGGTTGGCTACCTGTACCAGCTGGACCCGATGGACCTTCACGCCTGGTTCGAAGCCTTCGTGGGTGGCCGCTGGTACACCTTCGACGCGACCCAGGATCAGCCGCGCGGCGGCCGCATCGTGGTTGCCTACGGACGCGATGCAGCGGATGTCGCATTCATCTCCAACTACGGCGATCTGACCACGGAATCCATGCGCGCCTGGGTTCAGCTGGACAACGCACAGCCACTGTTCTGATCAGTGGACCGAACGGCAGTCGGTTGCAGGCAACCCTTGCGAATCGGTATTCGGCGGGCACGCCGAATGCCATGTGATGCAAGGCACGTAGTCGGGTGAGGCAATCAGACACCCGCAGCTTGAATCTTGATTCGCGAACGGTAGCGTCTGAGTCACGCGTGCAGCAGCTTTTACCGAAGCCGGCAGGGCAGTCTCGAGACCGGCGTCATTTCATTCATCTCCAACCCAACGCAAAAAGGAGTCTCCAAATGGCAACCAGCAAGAACGCAAGCACCAATCAGACGCCAGCCCAGAAGGCGGCTGTGACGCGCGCCAAGGATGCAGTCACACTGTTGAAGTCGGATCACAAGGAAGTAAAGCAATGCTTCAAGGATTACCAAAAACTGGTCGACAAGGATGCCGACGGCAGCGACCGCCAGGCACTGGCCGAGAAGATCTGCACCTTGCTGACCGTGCATGCCACCATTGAAGAGGAGATCTTCTATCCGGCCGCACGCGAGGTTCTGTCCGAGGATGATCTGGACCTCGTCGACGAGGCCGATGTCGAACACGCATCGGCCAAAGACCTGATTGCGCAAATCGAGGCTATGGGTCCGGACGACAACCTGTACAACGCGAAAGTCAAGGTGCTCGGCGAATACATCGACCACCACGTCGAGGAAGAGCAGGAAGAAATGTTCCCGAAGGTCAAGAGCGCAGGAATGGATACCAAGGCCATCGGCGCAGAATTGATGGCGCGCAAGGAAGAATTGATGGCGGAAATGGGCGTCGAGGGCGTCGAAGCAAGCGCTTGACGTCTGTGGCGGTAGGCCGCTGATCAGAGGCGCA
>JBBRID010000156.1:0-8337 GCA_038221635.1 Burkholderiales bacterium | reverse complement strand
CTCCATCGCCCCGGCTACCTGAACCGTCAGCGCCTCGAGCCAGGATCGCTCGGCGTCCGTTACTTCGATCTGAGCGTGATAAAAAAGGTCCAGTTCGCCCATCAGGCGATCATGCAGCCGGATCGGCACGGAAACGATCGTCTCGAACCCGGCTCGTGTGCAGTGGAGCATGCGCGGCGGCTGCATGTCGCGGATGGGTATCACGCGAGCGCCTGGCGGCGCATTGGGCGAGCCGCAGTGGCAATCACCCGCCCCCAGACAATGCTCGGCTTGCACCATGCTGTCTGGCAAGCCGTGCGAAGCCAGCATCAGATACCGGCTGTTGGTCTCGTCGGTCCAGCGCAGCGCGACACCATCGGCTCGCGCCATGCGTGCGACAGACTTGGTGAATTGCACGGCGAGGTCGTCGAGTGTGAGGGCACGGGTCACCAGGTTGGTGACCTCATACAGGCTTTCCAGGCGATCGTGCTTCTCTTCCAACTGCGCCGTCTTCTCGTGGACCTTGCTTTCGAGGCTGCGGTACATGGACTGCAATTGTGCTGCCATATCGTTGAACCCGGCCGCCAGTGTGCCGAACTCGTCGGTGGTCGGGCAGTCAACCCGTGCGCCAAACTCGCCACCTTGAATGCGGTGGATCGCCTGTTTGAGCAGGCCCACCGGCTCCAGCACGAACAGGTAGCCCGTGTACAGCAGAACCGCCGCTCCAACTACGGCCAGCGCCATCAGCGCGACCTGCAGCAATTGCATCAGCGAAGTCCAGCGTGACAGACGCGTCTCGATCGCAGCGACGAACTCATCGATGTGTACTGTGAATGCCGCAACGACATTCGCGCCTGCATTGGCTTGCATGGCTCGCGCCGGTGCTCGTTCGAGCAACTGACGGAAGTGCTCCCAGTCCCGTTCGACAGTCTTGAAAGTTTGGCGCACGGTATCGTCCCACGGCACGAACAGCGGCCGATCAGGGTCACCCTTGCGCAGCAACACCAGGCCACGCTCAAACTCCGCCACCTGCTGCGGCAGCGCCGCCGTGTCGCCAGCGCCAGCCGACAGCAGCATCCGGTAGGCCTGCATGCGCATGCGCCCTGCCTCGTTGACTGAGGCCGCGCCGCCTTCAACTTGCAAAGACATCCACACCAACACGCCGATCGAGCAAAGCGCCAACAGGAGAAACGGCGTGGCGACCAAGGAGAGCTTGGCGCCGAGGGTCCAGTTCCGAAAGGTGCGCATGCTGCGAATTTACGCCTTTGCGCGAATCAACATCGGTGTCGGGCTCGTCACGGCCCGAGCTGTCGACGCATTGCGGGCAAACGCGCCAGCGTCCCGATCAGCGCGATCGCAAAAGCCAGCCTGGCCCACAAGATGCCCGACAGGTCGGCGCCGATCAGCAGGATCAGCAGTGTGTCCTCGATCAGACTGTGCGCGAGGCCGAGAAACCCGATTGCCAGCCAGACATCGCGCCGGCTCAGCGACCCCGAGCGGACTTCGCGCAACAGCAAGCCGGCGCCGAAGGTGATGCCCAGCGTCACGCCGATCACCGTGATATTGGCAGCCTGGCGGCTGATGCCGGTAAGGCGCAGCAGCGGAAACATCGCGATATGGACGAGGCGTTCAATGCCGAGAACGCGCATCGCTTTCAACATCGCCATCAAGCCTGCCAGCACGAAGAAGATCGACACCAGCATCGTGGCCTGATCGAGCAGCCAGCCGGTCAGGCCGCCAATTGGCGCTTCGGGCTGCCAGACGGGAACGAAGGCCTGCTGCTGCCAGCCGCCCGCGCGATAGACCAGATTCATCAGTGCGCCCAGCAACAGCGATCCGCCAATCCGCAGGGCGAGTGTGACCCGCCAGGAGATTCCCGCCGCCTTGGCAATTGCGCCTTCCACTGGCAGGGAATGGCAGATCAGCATCAACGTGCCAAGCACCGTGACCTGTGCGACCGTCAATGCCATCTGCGGCAGCATCACGAAGAACAATGCAAGACCTGTATACATGTTGGTCAGCATGATCGATGCCCAGACGATACCGGTCTGCTCGGGCAGACCGACCAGCGCCATCACCGGTGACAGCAGGGCGCCGACCAAGCGGGTGCCGCCAGCCATGTCGAGAAGCTTGACGATCACCAGTGCCGGAACCATCAATTTCACCAGGCTCCAATAGGCGTGCAGGACGTCGTTGCTGAATTGCCTCAACGTGGCAGGGAAAGATCTGGAGTCTGGCGATGACATGGGAGGACCGGACGATTGGCAATCGTGATCTTACGTTTGCATTCGCAGCTGACAACGTTAGGATGGAGTCTCCTATGTCGAGCACTGCCAAGAACACGCGTGCAACGGTGGTTCCGTGTCTGCGCTATCGCGACGCGCCAAAGGCCATCGATTGGCTCTGTTCCGTCTTCGGTTTCGAGCGGCAGCTCGTAGTGCCCAATGAAGACGGCACCATCGCCCATGCACAGCTCAGCTTTGGCAATGGCATGGTCATGCTGGGATCTGTCCCTATGATCGAGACCGATTTTGGTCGCCTGACGAAACAGCCTGACGAGCTCGGCGGAATGCAGACGCAAAGCCCCTACTTGATCGTGTCGGACGCAGACGCTGTTTATCGACGCGCCCTGACTGCGGGAGCGCGTATCGAAATCGAGATCAAGGACGAGGACTACGGAGGCCGCGGCTTCAGCTGTCGAGATCTTGAAGGTCACCTGTGGAGTGTGGGCACTTACGATCCATGGTGAGTCCTCGACCTCCGGATCACGTGCTACGAAGCCCCAGGGCAGCGCACGAGCGCGATGAGAATGTGCCGGGCGTTCCGTCCCGCCTCACACGCGCCCTTTCCACGGCACCACCTTGCGCTCGACCCACCGCATCACCAGGTCGAAACCATAGGCGACCACACCGATCACCACGATGCCCATGATGACGATGTCGGTTCGCAGAAAGTTCGAGGCATTGAGCACCATCTGGCCCAGGCCGACGTTGGCCGCCACCATTTCGGCGGCCACCAGTGTGGTCCAGCCGAAGCCGATCGCGATCCGCATTCCCACCAGGATCTCGGGCATCGCCGACGGCAGGATCACGTGCAGGATCACCTGCCGGTAGCTGGCACCCATCGAGTAGGCGGCATTGATCTGCTCCTGTGCGGCGCTCTTCATGCCCGATCGTGCTGCCAGTGCCAGTGGAGCGAAGCAGGCCAGGTAGATCAGCAGCACCTTGGGCGTCTCGTCGATGCCGAACCAGATGATGATCAGCGGCAAATAAGCCAACGGCGGCAGGGGGCGATAGAACTCGATGGGCGGATCGAAGATGCCGCGCACCACGCGCGACATGCCCATGGCGATGCCCACCGGCACCGCTGTCAGAAAGGCGAGCCAGAACGCGACCGATACCCGCAGCACGCTGGAGACCAGGTGCTCCCACAGCGGCTTGTCGTTCGCGGTGCCGGTGAGGTATTCGTAGAACTGCTGGAACACGGCCTGCGGGCTGGGCAGGAACAGCGGCTTGATCAAACCCAGGTTGGTGATCAGGAACCACGCGGCCATCAGCCCGGCCACCGTGACCAAACTGATGAGGCCAGTGGCGCCTTCGCCGGGCACTTTGAAGCGGCTGGTCTTCAGCGGCACCTTGTCGGCTCCGGGCAGGCGGGTGGGCGTCGCGGGCGTCGTGGGGGCCTGGGATGTCATGTCAGGCATGTTCGGCCTCCCGGTTGTGGATCAGCGCCAGCACCTCTTCTCGCATGCGGATGAATTCGGGCTCCGACTTGACCTTGCGTGATTGGTGGTGGCTCAGGTATTCACGCGAGAACGGCACGTTGTCGTAGACGTGCGAAATGCGCCCCGGGCGGGGGCTCATCACGATCAGCCGGGTGGCCAGGAACAGCGCCTCTTCCACCGAGTGGGTGATGAAAAACACCATCTTGTTGGTACGCGACCAGGCGTCGAGCAGAATCTCCTGCACCTGCTCGCGGGTGAAGGCGTCGAGCGCACCCATCGGCTCGTCCATCAGCAGCAGGGCCGGGTCGTTGGCCAGTGCACGCGCAATGCCGACCCGCTGCTGCATGCCGCCGGACAGCTCGTAGATCGCGCGGGTCGCGTACTCCTGCAGCCCCACCAGTGCCAGTTTTTCATCGGCGATGCGTGCCCGGGTCGCCCGGTCGACGCCGCGCATGCGCAAGCCCAGCGCCACGTTGTCACGCACCGACAGCCACGGCATCAGCGCATGCTTCTGGAACACGACCCCGCGGTCGGCGCCCGGGCCGATCACCGGCGCGCCGTCCAGCAGGATCTGCCCGGTGGACGGAGGCAGGAAGCCCGCAATGCAGTTCAGCAAGGTTGTCTTGCCGCAGCCCGAAGCTCCCAGAGCGACGACGAAATCACCGTCGTGCATCGTCAGATTGACCGGTGCCAGTGCTTGCAGCGTGCCACCCTTGACGGCGTAGTTCACGGTGACGTCCCGAATCTCCAGCGTGGGCATTGCCGCTCCCCTCGAACAGCGATCGAAGAAATAGGGCGGCGCGATCGGCCGCCCTGCACACGCCCGCTGCGCGGCGCGAAGTGCTGTTACTTTGCCATTGCCTTCTTGATGTACCTGTCCGTGATGAAGGCTGCGTAGCTGGGCTTGACCTCCTGGATCCGGCCCTGTTCCTTCAGGAACTCTGCCGTGCTGGTCATCGCTTTGGCGGCAGCCCCACCGAGCCAATTGGGCCCGGCTTGTTCAGCCATCGTCGGGAAGGTGTAAAGCGCCATCGTGTTGGGCACGTCTTTCACATCTGCCTTGGTCCATTTGGCGACGGCTTTCGCCTCAGGTGAGTCGGCGGTCCACTTGGCCTTGTTGACGCGGTAGTTCTCGTCGGCCTTGGCCAGGATCTTGACCAGTTGCACCATGAAGCCTTCGTGCTCGGCCGCCCACTTGGCATTAACGATCAGTCCGTCGAAGGTCGGGAAGCCCTTGGCGCCGATGGACTTGGACGATTCGATCATCTTGCCGTTGCCCTTGATCTTGGTCAGCACCGGATCCCAGATGAAGGCGGCATCGATGTCACCGCGTTCCCACGCGGCCGCGATCTCCGGCGGCCGCAGGTTCATCACGTTGACCTTGCGGGCGTCGACGCCGTTGACCTTCATGATCGCCATCAATTGGTAGTGGGCGGTGCTGACGAACGGCGTGGCGATCTTCTTGCCCGCCAGGTCCTTCACGCTGTTGATGCCGCTGCCGTTGCGAACGATCAAGGCCTCGGCGTCAGCGATGTCGTCGAGGATCCAGAACAGCTTGATGTCCTGGCCCTGGCTGGCGGCGGCCACGATCGGGCTGGAGCCTGCTTCGCCGATCTGCACGTCGCCGCTGGCCATGGCCTTGATGACGTCGCCACCGCCGCCGAACATGCGCCAGTTGATCTTGTAGCCGGTGACCTTTTCGAGCTCACCCGATTCCATCACCGTGCGCAGTGGCACCAGCATGTCCTGATGGGCGAAGGTGACTTCCTTCTGCTGGGCAAGGGCGCTGCCGCAGCCCAGCATCGCGGCAAGCGCCGCACCGACCAGTTGCCGTTTGTTCATCTTCATCGCGTTCTCCGGTTGTTGGATTCGTTCAAAGACTCGGTGCGCACACCCAGGGCGCAGCACCGGATTGTGGCCGCGGCGCCCGATTTCGCATGCGGCCTGCGGTCCCGGACAAACCCTTGGTTCAGCGCAGGCTTGCGTCGACTGCCGTGCTTGAAAGGCGGGCTATTGCCCTTGCATGAACGCAAGTGCTGTGCCCGGCCAGAGCGCACCAGCGTCAGCATTGGCTGCGTCCAGCATGCGCGTGCCCGGTGCGCCGTGGTCCACCTTGGCGCACGGTGAACGGTTACGGGTCAGTTCCTACAAACGATTGCGCCGCGGGCTGATGATCCGACGCGCGGCGCCGAGTCAGGATGAGACCGGTTGTTCGGCATCGGCATCGGCATGCGATCGGTTCTTGTTGAGCGGCCTGCCCGTCGAACCTGTTCAAAGCTTCATCATTTGGAAAGGCAACCATGCCGCACGTGATCTGGAAGGGAGCGATTTCCTTCGGACTGGTCCACATTCCTGTTGCCCTGTACCCTGCATCGTCGGAAATCGGCATCGATTTCGACTGGCTCGACAAGCGCAGCATGGACCCGGTCGGCTACAAGCGCATCAACAAGCGCACGGGCCGGGAAATCACCAAAGAAAACATCGTCAAGGGCGTAAAGGTCGAAGGCGGGGAATACGTCGTCGTCAGCGCCGATGAAATCCAGGCGGCCTATCCGAAGACAACCCGCACGATCGAGATCGAGTCCTTCGTGTCTACCTCCGACATTCCGTTCACGCAGCTCGAGAAACCCTACTACCTAGAACCCGCGTCCGGCGGAGAAAAAGTCTATGCATTGCTGCGCGAAGCAATGTTCGCTTCCGGTGTCATCGGCATCGCGAGGGTCGTCATGCACACAAAGGAGTCGCTGGCGGCTTTGATTCCCGCGGGGCGCGGCCTGGTTCTCAATACATTGCGCTGGGCGCAGGAGATCCGGTCCTGGGAAGGTCTCAAGCTGCCAGGCGCCGGCAAGGCTTCACTGAAAGCCGCCGAGCTCGAGATGGCCACCGACCTGATCGGCAGCATGACCACCAAATGGAAACCAGACGCCCACACCGAACGGTTTACCGCTGCCATTCACGAGCTCGTCGCGAAACGTGCGAAGGCCGGTGCGACGGAAAAGGTCGAGCCGATCGAGCAGTCTGAAGAAGTTTCCAACAACGTCGTCGACCTGACTGCGTTGTTGCGTCAAAGCCTTGACAAGAAATCCGAAAGGAAGTCCGCAACCGCCAAGTCTCAAAAGGCGTCGTCAGGCAAGGCACGCACAGCGAAGGCATCGACGCGCAAGCGCGCCTGACCCGGGTTCGCACATTGCACGCCTTGTGGCGCGGTAGCCGACGAAGGCCGATGCAGGGCGTCCACTGCCGTGAGCCGCTCGATGGGTCAGAATCGATCAGTTTGATTTAGAGATGCCGAGCCCACTGATGAGCAACCAGTTCCGCAACCACAGCCCCGCTGCCGAACGCAATCGCGAGCCCATCCTGGCCGAACTGCAGCGGGCGTTGCCGGCTAACGGTGTGCTGCTCGAAATCGCCAGCGGAAACGGCCAGCATGCTGCGTGGTGCAGCGCGGGCCTGCCGGGCTGGTATTGGCTTCCGACCGATTTCGATGCCGATTCGCTGCCATCGATCAGCGCTTGGTGCGCCGGGCTCGAGCGCGTGTTGCCCGCGCTGCAACTGGACGTGACCCGGCCAGCTTGGGCCGGCGTTCCCGATCAGGTGGACGCGGTGTTCTGCGCCAACATGATTCACATCTCGCCCTGGGTCTGTTGTACAGGGCTGATGCGGGGTGCAGCTCGGCACCTGTCGGCCCAGGGTCGGCTGATCACTTACGGTCCTTATCTTGAAGATGAGGTCGAGACATCGCCTGGCAACCTCGCATTCGATGCCGATCTGCGCGCTCGCAATCCAGCCTGGGGCCTGCGTCGCCGCGAAGATGTCGAACAGCTTGCGGCCCAGGCCGGATTGACGCTGAGCGAGCGGGTCGCCATGCCGGCCAACAACCTGCTGCTGGTCTGGGACAAGATCTGAGCTTCGAACGCTGTCGGCATACTCGCGGACGGGGGAAGGCATCGTTGCCATCATTTCCCTGAAACTGAAGAACTCCATGACCATTTCCATGTACCAGGCCAGCGTGCCGCGTTTCGTCAACATCCTGGGCAATCTGTCCCGCATCCTCGACAAGACCCAGGCCCATATCGACGCCAAAAAGATCGCCGATGCCACATTGACGAACTACCGCATCTTCCCGGACATGCTGCCGATGGCCACGCAGGTGCAGATCGCCTGCGATACAGCCAAGGGTCTGGTGGTCAGGTTGTCGGGTGTCGAGGCGCCGGTGTTCGACGACAGCGAAAAGACCCTGGCGGAACTGAAGGAGCGGATCGCCAAGACCATCAGCTTCATCGAGAGCGTTCCGGCGGAGCAGATCGACGGCACCGAAGACAAGGCCATCGTGACCAAGCGCGGCGACAAGGAAACGCACTACAAAGGCATGCAGTTTCTGCTCGGCCACGCGGTGCCCAACTTCTACTTCCACGTTGCGACGACGTACAACATCCTGCGCCACAACGGGGTCGAAATCGGCAAGCGGGATTTTCTCGGGAATCCTTGAGCGCCAGGTGGTGCGCTCCCGGTATAAATTCACTGGCCGGGGCGCAGTCTTGCTCCTCGCCACCATCGTGTCAGGTGCTGCCGCGCAGTCCCAGGTGGCGGCCGACTTGAGAGGTCTCTGGAAGTCGGTCTGCAGGGATCGGCCT
>JBBRID010000155.1:0-8375 GCA_038221635.1 Burkholderiales bacterium | reverse complement strand
AGATGAACCACTCCGAGACCAGCGTACTGATCACGGACCGCGAGTTCGCGCCGGCGATCAGCGAGGCGCTCCGCATCCTCGCCGACGAGCATGGCCGGCGGCCGATCGTCATCGACGTCTGCGACAGCGAATTCGACGGCCCCGCCGAACGTGTCGGCGCCCATGAATACGAGTCCTGGCTGGCCGCGCATGAGCCGCTGGAGACGCTGGGCGGGCCGCTCGACGAATGGGACGCGATCTCGGTCAGCTACACCAGTGGCACCACTGGCGACCCGAAAGGCGTGGTCACCCATCACCGTGGCGCCTATCTGAATGCGGTGAGCAATGCGGCAACCTGGACGATGCCGCATTTCCCGGTCTATCTCTGGACCCTGCCGATGTTCCACTGCAACGGCTGGTGTTTTCCGTGGACGTTGGCGATGCTCGGCGGCACCCACGTGTGTCTGCGCCGGGTCGAGGCCAAACTCATTCTCGATGCGATCCGCGATCACCGCGTCGATCACTACTGCGCCGCCCCGATCGTGCACAACCTGCTGATCGCGGCACCGCCGGAGCAACGCGAAGGGATTTCACAGCAGGTACGCGCCATGGTCGCCGGCGCCGCGCCGCCGGCTTCGATGATCGAGGGCATGGCCCGCATCGGCTTCGACATCACGCACGTCTATGGGCTGACCGAGGTTTATGGGCCCGCAGCCGTTGCGGTCAAGCGCGCCAGCTGGGCGAATGAAAGCCTGTCCGAGCAGACCCGCCTCAATGGCCGGCAAGGTGTGCGTTATGCGCTGCAGGAAGGCATGACGGTGATGGATCCACAGACCATGACGCCAACGCCGGCCGACGGACAGACCATGGGCGAAATCATGTTTCGCGGCAACATCGTGATGAAGGGGTATTTGAAGAACACGGCGTCGACCGGCCGGGCCTTCGACGATGGCTGGTTCCACACCGGCGACCTGGCGGTGATGGAAGCCGATCGCTATGTGAAGATCAAGGATCGCAGCAAGGACATCATCATCAGCGGCGGCGAAAACATCAGCTCGATCGAAGTCGAGGATGCGCTGTACCGGCACCCGGCGGTGCTGGCGTGTGCGGTGGTCTCACGGCCCGACGAGAAATGGGGCGAGGCACCGGTCGCGTTTGTCGAATTGCGATCCGGATCCGAGGTCAGTGCGGCAGAATTGATTGCCCACTGCAAGGCCTTGCTGGCCGGCTACAAAGTGCCACGGGATGTGCGCTTCGAGCCGATACCGAAAACCTCGACCGGCAAGATTCAGAAATTTGCACTGCGTGAACGAGCCCGGGGCGGCAACTCGACCTGAGGGACTTGTTCAGCGGCGCCATAAGCACAGCCGATTGGCGCCATCTCCGATGATCGAAGAGGAAACCCGATGACCACCACCAGCGATCTCGTGTTGCGCGAGCAGAACGACCAAGGCGTCGTGACGCTGACCCTGAACCGCCCCGATGCCTTCAATTCGCTCAGCGAAGCGATGCTGGAAGCGCTGCAATCGCAGTTCGCGTCATTCGCAGACGACGAGACGGTTCGGGTCGTGATTCTCGCGGCCAATGGGCGCGCCTTCTGCGCCGGCCACGACCTGAAGGAAATGCGCGCCGAGCCTTCGATGGACTATTACCGGGGCCTGTTTGCCGATTGCGCCCAGATGATGATGGCGATCCAGCGCTTGCCGGTCCCGGTGATCGCCAAGGTTCAAGGCGTGGCGACGGCGGCCGGCTGCCAACTGGTTGCCATGTGTGATCTGGCGGTGGCCTCCAGCAACGCCCGTTTTGCGGTCAGCGGTGTCAACCTCGGCCTGTTCTGTTCGACCCCCAGCGTCGCGCTCAGCCGTAACCTCGGACGCAAGGCTGCGTTCGAAATGCTGGTTACCGGCGACTTCATCAGCGCCGAAGATGCGCGCGCGAAGGGCTTGATCAACCGGGTGGTCGACGCCGCCGATCTCGATTCGGCAACGTCAGCGCTGGCGTCCAGCATCACGGCCAAGCCGCGGGCAGCGGTAGCGATCGGCAAGGCCTTGTTTTACCGGCAGCTCGAGAAAGGCATTTCCGCTGCCTACGACGATGCCGGCACGGCGATGGCCTGCAACATGATGGACGAATCAGCGCTCGAAGGGGTGCAGGCCTTCATCGACAAGCGCAAGCCGATCTGGGGTCGCTGAGCCTGCGCAAAGCCACAACATTCGTCCACAAGGCATCGACGCGGCGGCCGTTGTCGGTGCCGACTGACGGTGCAGGCCATCGGTCTCCAGGCTACTCCTCCGCGGGCATCGCGTCGTACTGAGCCATGGTCGGATTGCCGACCTCGTCCGTCGACACCAATGTCAGATCCCGTGCGTTCTGGAAATAAGTGTCCCAGGCGGCCATGTACTTCTCGATCGCTGCAGCGACGTCGGCTTCTTTCTCGTCTTTCTTCGCATTCAGTACCGGGGTTGCCGTGTTCCGCAAATACTCCAGAAAATCGTTGCGGTGGCAGCTTTCGTGAAATCCGAGGCTGACATTGCCAGCGTCCTTGTCGGCCTTGGTCGTGCCACGTCCGTAGGCCGAATTGCCCTCCGGCTTGCTGCCATAGCGAGTCTGGATCTCCACCGCCCACGTCAGGTTGTTGCTGACACTGGTGACGATGTTCTTGTCGTTGGCCACGTAGCTCGCCTTGCCGGTCGGCGTGTTGTGGATGAAGGTGAGCGCGTCTCCAACGTCCTTTTCGCCGGTAGCGTCTTTCTTCACCGTCACGGTCATTCCTCTGATGGTCTCGGTGATGGGGCTGGCGATCAGTGGCGGGGCCTGACGCACCACGTAGGCCGCTTCGAGCTCTTCGGCCTGGCGCACCAGCGACGGATCGCCCATCTTGACCGCCGGTGAACGTGGATGCGGCAGCAGTTCGGCGCCACCATCACTGGCGAACACGCCTGCCGAGCGAAAGCTGCCGGGACCGCCGACGCCAAGCGGTGCTGCCGGATGGACGACCTGGCCCGAATCATTCAACCATTCGGCTGAGAACGCGGTAGGGGAACGGCGGCTTTCGGATACGCAGCGGCACATCGGATCGGCTCCTTCACGGTTGGTGCGCCAGCTCGTTCGAGACGGCGCACCCGAGAATACCCCTTCACCGACAGCAGCGGCCGCATCGTCGCCACGGTGAGTGTGCAAGACAGCCGAAAATAGATTGTTCTGCCAACCAAAACACAACAGGATTCGCGTCTCATGGACATGTCCACCAATGCCGTGCTCGTCAACTGGGAAGCGCCGGCCAGCCTGCCGCTCTTCGACCGCATCGGTCCCGATGATTTCCGCCCGGCTTTGAACCGCGCGATGCTTGCCCACCTTGACGAATTGAAACGCATCTGCGCCGAGCCGGCTGCAGCCGGTTTCGACAATACGCTCGCGGCCTTTGATCGTGCTGGCGAGCACCTGCGGCGCATCGAGGCGATCTTCCACAGCTTGGCGGCGTCAGCAACATCGCCCGAATTGCAGGCCGTCCAGCGCGAGATGGCCGGTCCAATAGCGGCCCATTGGTCTGCCGTTCAACAAGATGAGCAACTGTTTGCCCGAATCGACGCCGTTCATCGCAGCCGCGAACAACTTGATTTGACGACTGAACAGCAGCGGCTCGCGGAGCGGGTTCACCTCGATTTCGTTCGCTCCGGAGCGGCACTCCCAGCCGCGCAACGCCAACGGTTCGCGGCCGTAATGCAGCGCTTGGCCGAACTGACAACGGCCTTCGGGCAGAACGTGCTTCACGACGAGTCGACGTACAGCCTGCCGTTGCCCGATGAAGCGGCACTGGCCGGACTGCCCGATTTTGTCCGGGCAGCCGCACTGCAGGCGGGGAGCGAGCGCGGCCTCGGGGTTGCGGTGATCACCTTGTCGCGCTCCTTGATCGTTCCTTTCCTGAGTTTTTCCGAACGCCGCGATTTGCGAGAAACGGCTTGGCGCGCATGGACCAGCCGTGGCGAGCACCCTGGCGAACACGACAACCGGCCCATTGCCCGTGAAATCCTGACACTGCGTCGCGAACAGGCCGCATTGATGGGCCAGCTCAGCTTCGCCAACCATGCATTGACTGACACCATGGCTGGCACGCCCGATCGCGTCTGGGCCTTGCTCGACGAGGTGTGGCAACGTGCGCTGCCGGCCGTCGAGCGAGAGCGCGAGATGCTGATGGATGCGATGCGCGCGGCAGGCACGGACGGCGCAATCGAGGCCTGGGATTGGCGCTACTGGGCCGAGAAGGTCAGGCAGAACCACTTCTCGCTCGACGAGGCGCTGACCAAGTCCTATTTCCCGTTGTCGGCGATGGTGGCTGCTGCCTTCGATTGCGCCACGCGTCTGTTCGGCATCCAGTTCAAGCGGCGCGACGACCTGAAGGCCTACCACGCCGATGTCGATGTCTACGAGGTGAGCGGGCCGGACAAGGCGGTGATCGGCCTGTTCCTGCACGACAATTTTGCCCGCTCGACCAAGCGCAGCGGCGCCTGGATGAACAGCATTGCCAACCAGCATCGCAATGGGTCGACCCAGTTGCCGGTGGTCCTGAACAACAACAATTTTGCGAAGGCCGCGCCCGGCCAGCCGACACTGCTGTCGCCCGATGATGTGCGCACGCTGTTCCACGAATTCGGCCATGGCCTGCACGGCCTGTTGTCGAACGTGAACTACCAGCGTTTGTCCGGAACCCACGTCTTGCGTGACTTCGTCGAACTGCCTTCACAGCTGTACGAACATTGGGCACAGGAACGCGAGGTGTTGCGCAAGCACGCGCGCCACTGGCAGACCGGCGAGGTGATTCCCGATGCACTGATCGACCGCATCGAAGCCGCACGCCAGTTCGGCCAGGGCTACGAGACGGTGCGCTACACCGCCAGCGCCATCGTCGACCTCGCCATCCATCAAACGACCGAACCGGTGGATGATGTCGTCGCATTCGAGTCGCGTGTGCTGGCCGATCGCGGTCTGCCACATGGTGTCGGCTTGAACCATCGCCTGCCGCACTTCCAGCACCTGTTTGCCGGTGCGAGTTATGCCGCGGGCTACTATGTCTATCTGTGGGCCGAGGTGCTCGATGCCGACGCCTACGACGCATTCCGCGAGGCTGGCAACCCGTTCGATGCCGCTACCGCCGAACGCCTGCACCGCTGCATCTACAGCTGTGGCGACAGCGAGGAACCCGGTGCCACCTATCGCGCGTTTCGTGGGCGGGATGCGCGGATCGAGCCGATGTTGAAGGATCGGGGGCTGATCGGTTGAAGGGCCTTACGGCTGATGCGCGTTGGCAAGAAATCGCGGCTGAAGCCGCTCCTACAAAGAGGGGCAGGGTCTGATGGTGTTCGGTCGGAGCGGGTTCAGCCGCGATTCGCCCGCCCCAGATCCTCGGCTCTCGCAAGAGGATAGAGCGCCAGCAACAACTGCGCACTGACCTCGCTGAGCAACTTCTGCAGATCATGCTGCAACGCTGTATCGCCAGCTCCAGCCTTGCGCGCGTCAGCCCAAAGCTGATGCAAGCGATCCTCATGCGGCTGCATCGCCTGTACCACCTCCTCATGCCAGAACGCCGGGTGTGCGGCGTCGGCCCACTCGCCACGTCCACGCCCATGGTGGGCAACTGCCAGATACGTCAGCAGCGCGGCATGCGTCAGATCGTCGAGCACCTCATCGGTCCAGGTCAATGTCGGCACATCCACACCACGCAGCAGGTTGTAACCGCGAGCCAGTCCAGCAGCGCCCAGCGCACCGAGCACGCCGCCCGCCAGCAGACCGCCGCCGAGTGTCAGGCCACCGGTCAGCAGATCGGCCTTCAGGCCGGCCAATGCGCCAGTTACCAAGCCGCCCCACATGGCGGCACGTTGCTCGTCGACCGGCTGCTGGGCAGCGAAGTGTTCGGCCAGCGACGTCAAGACCTGTGCACCGGCATTTCCGTCGAGTTCGTGTAACCCGATCACGCGATCGGTGCTTTGCCGCACGTCGGCGTCGAGCCGTTCGGCCAGGTTCTGCATCGCGAACTCGCGCGGGGTCACACTGCCTTCGCGACGCAGGCCTAGCGCTGCGCCGAAGGCCTTGACGCGGCCGGCGAAGCCAGCCTGCGGAACGATTTCGCGATCGATTGCAGCGCGTCCCAGGCGCTCGGCCAGCACCGTCATCGACACTTGCCAGACCACCGCGCTGCGCGCCACCCAGGCCGCCTGTAGCCGCCCGAAGCCGGTTCTCTGATGCGCCGGCAGCAGCCGCCCGATCGCGCGCAGCAACACCGCTTCGGCAATCCAGCAGCGTGCGAAGGCATCGAACACCATCACCTCGCTGACGCCGCGGTGGCGCAGCGTGCGTTCGCGCCAGCGCGCGATGTCGGCAGCCTCGTCGGTCGGCGATTGCGGCGGTCCGACCTGATTCAGCAGCACCAGCACCGGTTTGCCGATCAGCCCCAGCACCTCCAGCTCCGGATCCAGGTAGGCGGCGTCTTCGGGCTCCTCCGATGCATTGACCAGATACAACACCACATCGGCCTGATCGAGGACGTGGCGCAATGCCCGCTGGTTCAGCCAGAAGGCTCGGTCGCGAAAGCGATCCCAGACCTCGCCGAGAAACCAGCCGATCGGCTGTCCAGAACTTGCCAGGCGCTTCGCCAGGCGCTGGCTGTCGCCGAAGCCCGGTGTGTCCCACAGCTCGAGCCGGTCGCCGATGGGCGACTCGACCATCAATGCGCGCTCGAGGTCCTGCGTGACATGCGCCTCGTCGCGCACCTCGCCGATGTCGCGTCGCAACAGCGTGCGAGCCAGCGTTGTCTTGCCGGCGTTGGTATGTGAAATCAGGCTGATCGAGATGGTCGAGGCTTGGCTCATGCGGTGGCCGGATGACCGGCTCCGAGGTCGACGAACAGCGCCGGGCCGGCGCCAAGTTCGTTCAGCAATTTCTGCCAGGCAAGGCGCCGATCGGCCAGCCGCCGCGCCATATCGGCCTCGGCAAGACGTTGGCGAAAACCCGATTCATCGATCATCACACGCCATTGTGGATGGCCGGGCATCGATTCGGCGCGCGCCTTCACGACGAGAACGAACGCACCATGGGTTTCGCGCTCGGGTGTTGCGCTCAGCGCGAACAGTGCCAACAGGTATGACGCGTTTTGATTGCCGAGTGCCGTCGCGGGCCAGTCGTCGGCCAGGTCGTCCTCGCCGCCAGGCGCGGTGTTCGGCAGGATTCGCGACCGCAGGCCGGGACCGAGTTCGCTGTCGATGGCGGCATCCAGTGGCGGTTGAAGTTCGCTGGCCATCCGCATCCCGTACGGCAGCACCAGCACCATCTGTGCATGCCCGCCAGCGGCTCGTGTCTGCTGCTGAAGCAGGCGTTGGAAATATCGATCGTCCAGCGGCAGCGGAAAGTTGCGCTGCAACCGGCCTGCGCGCAGCAGTGAGAGGGCAGCCAGTGCAGCACGGGGCAGCATGATCAGGCCGGTGGTGATGGCGTACCAGTGAATCCAGCGCGCCGCGTTTTCGCCGTCGCCATTCGAAAATCTCAGGGTCTCGATATGCGTCGCATCGGGCAGGGCGAGTCCGCTCATTGCCTGTGCAGGCGCCAGCAAGAAGTCCAGCCAGCGGTGGACGAAATCTGCGCCGAGGAAGGTGCTGTCCCATCCAGCCTTGAACTCGAACACCAGACCGCGTGCATAGAGCGCGAACAACGCGCCCGCGGCGACGGCAATCGCTGCCAGATGCAACACCGTCGCCATGCGCGCCCAGATCAACGGCTGGCTGGCCTTGGCCCAATCGACGGTGAAGCGGCGGGTGATGTCGGCGCTGGTAGTCGACGATGGCCTCGGCATCAGTTTTTCTTGCATCCATTTCGACACCTGTAATACAGCCCAACTGCTGCGCGCGGCTCCTGGCGCGGATGCGCGCCTGCCGCGCAGCGCATTGACCAATATGGCGAAATAGACGGCGAGGTTCCACGCCATCACCGCGAGCAGCGGTGGTGCGAGCAGATTCACCCGCTGCGAAGGTCCGACGGCATCGGTGGCCAGCCCGGCGATCAGAACCAACGCGAGCAACGCGCCAGAAATCACAGGCCCTGACAGGGCAGTCGGTTGGCGCAGGCGCGCAAGCGCCGGATCGCGCTCGGCGATGCGGTCGACTGCCAGTGCTGCCCGGGCCGCCAGAAACGTGTCGGGCGGCGATGCCTCACCAACCTGCCGCAGCGCTTCGGCATCCGCCCACTGCGCATCGGATGGTGTCCACAGTGGTGGCGTCGGCTGGGCAGGCTGAGCGTCGGCAAGCGGGGCGACTTCGATCGCTCGAAGCAGCAGCAACTGCCGCGCCTGATGCACATTCATGAGGTCACGCCCGCCATTCGTTGCCGGCCCGACCATTCCGCGCGGCTAC
>JBBRID010000154.1:0-8387 GCA_038221635.1 Burkholderiales bacterium | reverse complement strand
ACCAGGCCGGTGATGTCGGCGTGATGGCGGTCAGCCAGGTCGGCATCGCGATTCCCAACTTCTGGTTCGCCATTTTGTTGATTCTGTTGTTCGCGGTGCAACTTGAATGGGTCAGTGCGGGCGGTTTTCCCGGGTGGACCGAAGCCGATGGCGGCGGCTTCTGGGACGGCCTGAAGGCCTTGATCTTGCCGGCGATTGCGCTCGCGCTGGTGCAGGCCGCGATCCTGACAAGGGTGACTCGATCGGCCGTGATCGACGTCATGCGCGAGGATTTTGTTCGCACCGCACGCGCCAAGGGCCTGAGCCGGCGCCAGGCGCTGTGGCGCCACGTGCTGCGCAACGCGATGATTCCGGTGCTGACGGTGGCCGGCCTGCAGTTCGCCAACCTGATCACCGGCACCATCGTGATCGAAAACGTCTTCGTGCTGCCGGGCATCGGTCGGCTGGTTTTCCAGGCCATCAGCAACCGCGACCTGATCGTGGTTCGCGATGTGGTGATGTTGCTGGCCGCCATCGTGGTGCTGGTCAACTTTGCCGTCGACATCCTGTATGCGGTGATCGACCCTCGGCTGCGCCGCGGGTGAGCAGCAATGAACTCGATTGCGTCACGGGCCAGACGACACCCCAGCTTCCTGCTCGGTGCGGTGCTGACGCTGCTGCTCTGCGCGGCGGCTCTGCTTTCGCTTTTCTGGACGCCCTACCCGTTCGCCGAGATCGATATTCCCGCCAAGCTGCAGCCCCCGAGCGCAGCGCACTGGCTGGGTACCGACAGCCTGGGCCGCGACATCGCCAGCCAGTTGCTGGTCGGCTCGCAGAACAGCATCGTCGTGGGCCTTGTTGCGGTGGGAATCGGTTTGGCAATCGGTGTTGCACTCGGCTGCGTCGCCGCCGCGTCGCACGCACAAGGGCGCGGCTGGCTCGAAGAAGTGATCATGCGAGCCAGCGATTTCACCTTCGCCTTCCCGGCGCTGCTCAGCGCCATCATGCTGACCGCGATCTATGGTCCGGGCCTGCTGATGAGCATCGTCGCGATCGGCATCTTCAATATCCCGGTGTTCGCGCGGATCACGCGCGGCTCGGCCAATGCGGTCTGGGCACGCGACTTCATCACCGCCGCCCGCGCGGCCGGCAAGGGCCCGTTGGCGATCACGGTTGACCACGTTCTGCCCAATATTGCCAGCCCGCTGATCGTGCAGGCGACCATCAGCTTCGCAACCGCCATCCTGGCCGAGGCTGCGCTGTCCTACCTGGGCCTCGGCACGCAGCCACCCCAACCGAGCTGGGGCCGCATGCTGAATGAGGCGCAGACCATGATGTTTCAGGCGCCGATGCTGGCGATTTATCCGGGGCTGGCCATCATGCTCAGCGTGCTCGGGCTGAATCTGATCGGCGACGGACTGCGCGATCTGCTGGATCCGCGGCTGGCACGCAGCCGTTAGCGCAGTGTTCCACACAGCATCGAACACTGCACTTGCGAGCGCTGCTGGCCTACACAGATCCAGCGGCGGAGCCATCGCCGACCGGCGCCAGCAAAACTCTGAAACTGGCCAGTGAAAAAGGCTTGGCGAGCACGCCGGACATGTTGAGGCCGAGGCCGCGGCCCTGCTGCAAGGCCGATTCGGTTTCCAGGCCGCTGGCGCCACTGGAAATGATGATCCGCGCCGAACAAGCGCCGGCCGCCAACTGCCGCATCACCTCGACGCCATCCATCTCGGGCAACGTCAGGTCGATCGCCAGGTGAGTCGGCAACCACTGCGCCACCGCCTCGAAAAACGGCTTCGGCCGTGCGCACATCCGGGCCTCGAATCCGACGTGCCGAGCCATGGCGACGAGCAACTCGCCCACCGTCTCGTCGTCGTCAAGCACCAGTAGCCGTTGTTGCGTCATGATTCAAAATCCTGTGTGCATTGTCCTGAATTGGTCATTGTGGCTGGCGAGGTGAGCACACGGCTTGCCGCGTCGGCCCCTATCATCGCGCTGTGAACCAAGCAAGTGAACCAAGCAATCAAGATGCCATTCGCCGAACGGAAACCGACTTTGAAATGGCGCATCCGTGAGGTGCCGGATTGAGCATTCGCTCACGCCTGCTCCTGCTGGCGCTGCTGGCCACCATGCTTCCGGCCGCCCTCGAACTCAGCCGGTTTCTAGACGCGCGCCAGGACACGATCGAGCAGGATACGGCTCGCCTGGCACAGATGGCCGACCAGCAGGCGCAAACCCTCGCCGAACGGATCCAGGGGACGACGCAGTTGTTGTACGGCCTGGCCCGTACCGACGAGCTGACGCGCGGTGACAACCGCGACGCCTGCTCGCTTTTTCTGAGCCGGGTACGCGACGCCTACCCGCAATACACCGGCATTCTCACGATCACCTCGGAAGGGCAGTTGTTCTGCGATTCCCTGCGAACGGGCCGACAACTTGATCTGCGGGACCGTGCCTATTTCAAGGCAGCGCAAGGGGCGCCGGATGGCGTCATCCTCGAGCCTGCATTTGGTCGCCTGACTGGCATCGCGGTGCTGCAGGTGGTGTATCCGGTGCGCTCGACCGAGGGCGACTTGGCGTACATATTGCTGGCCTCGCTGAACCTGCCAAAACTGCTCGAAACCGAAAGGCTCGCCGTGCCAGGCGCCAGGTTCATGTTGTTCGATGACAAGGGCACGGTGCTGGCAAGCTCGCGCAACGACGGCACCGGCGATCCTTCGGGCTCGTCGATGGCCGGCACTGCGCTGTTCAAGTTCGTGTCGCAACAGGGCGCGCGGACCGCCGAGGTGGCAGATCCGTCAGGCCACACCGAGGTCTGGGCGGTCGCCGATTCGGGCCCGATCAGCAAGGCCAACATTCACGTGGCGGTGGGAGTCCGCAAGAGCATGCTGGTCACTGCCGCCGACCAGCGCTTCAGGGAGGACCTGGCGCTGCTGGCACTGACCGCATCGATCCTGTTCCTCGCGGTCTGGCTGGTGGCGGAATTCGGCATTCGCCGCCAGGTCGATCGGCTGACCCGGATGGCCCGGCAGCTCGCCGGCGGCGACTTGTCGGCCCGCATCGAGGCCCCGCTGCCGGGCGGCGAGCTCGGCACGCTGATGGAAACCTTGAACCAGACCGCCCAGTCGCTCGAGCACCAACGCTCCGCCATCTCGGAATTGAACGCCAAGTTGCAGCAATCGCAGCGAATGGATGCGATCGGCCAACTGACCGGCGGTGTCGCCCATGATTTCAACAACCTGCTGACTGTCGTGCTGGGCAATGCCGAACTGCTCATCGAACTGGGAAACGGCAATCCCCAGAACCGCCAATTGGCCGAATCGATCGTCGGCGCTGCGCAGCGCGGGGCCGATCTGACTCGCGGACTGCTGGCGTTTGCGCGCAAGCAGGCGCTGGATCCCAAGTCGGTCGACATCAACAACCTGTTGGCGAGCATCGACCCGATGCTCAGGCGCACGCTGGGCGAACACATCGAGATCGAACTGATCCGCGCGGCCGGCCTGTGGCCGGCATTGGTGGACCCGGGCCAACTCGAAAACGCAATGCTGAACCTTTGCCTGAACGCGCGCGACGCGATGCCCGGCGGTGGCCGCCTGACACTGGAAACGGCCAACGTCCGCCTCGACACCGACTATGCGCAACGCCATGTCGACGTGACTCCCGGGCCCTATGTGATGGTTGCCATTTCCGACAGCGGAGTCGGCATCGCGCCAGACAACCTGCGGCGCGTTTTCGAGCCCTTCTATACGACCAAGGAAAAAGGCAAGGGAACCGGGCTCGGCCTGGCGATGGTGTATGGCTTCGTCAAGCAGTCGGCTGGCCACATCGCGATCTATTCCGAGGCCGGCCAGGGAACATCGGTCAAGCTGTACCTGCCGCGCATGCGTGGCGAGCAGACGCTCACGCCCGAATCAGAAAGACGGGTCGCTGTTGCCGGGGGAACGGAGACCATCCTGCTGGTCGAGGACGACGAAGGCGTGCGCAGCTATGCACAGGCCGCATTGCGCTCGTTCGGCTATACGGTGATCGAGGCCGGCGATGGCGCTGCAGCACTGGCGTTGATCAGGCAGAACGACGGCATCGATCTGTTGTTCACCGACGTGGTGATGCCTGGTGGCATGAACGGGCGCGCCCTGGCCGACGCCGCACGCCAACTGAGACCAGGATTGCGCGTGCTGTACACCTCGGGCTATACCGAGAACGCCATCGTCCACCATGGCCGCCTCGACGCCGACGCGCAACTGCTGAGCAAACCCTACCGTCGCAGCGACCTCGACCGGGCGGTGCGCGCGGCGTTGATGCCGGATTCGGCTTGATCGACACAACCTGGCACACTCCCCTTGCCCCTGCTCGAAGTCGTCGACCTGCGGGTCAGTTTGCAAACCTCGCGCGGCAAACACGAGGCGCTGCGCGGCATCTCGTTCGAGCTCGATCGCGGCCACACCATGGGCCTGATCGGCGAATCGGGCTGTGGCAAGAGCATCACCGCACTGGCCCTGATGGGCTTGCTACCCGACGGCGCAGCAGTCTCCGGCTCGATCCGCTTTGATGGCCGCGAACTGACCACTCTCGACGAGCCGGCGCTTTGCGCGCTGCGCGGCAACCGGATCGGCATGGTTTTCCAGGAGCCGATGACGGCACTGAATCCCCTGCATACGGTCGGCCACCAGATCGCCGAGTCTTTGCGTCTGCACAAGAAAGTGTCACGCAACACGGCACGCACCGAAGCGCTCCGCTTGCTGGAGCGGGTGCAGTTGCCGCAAGCCGCACGGCGGCTCGACGCCTACCCGCACCAGTTGTCCGGTGGCCAGCGGCAACGGGTGGTGATCGCAATCGCGCTGGCCTGCGGGCCGGATCTGCTGATCGCCGACGAGCCGACCACTGCGCTCGATGTGACGATCCAGCGCGAGGTGCTCGAGCTGATGCAGCAACTGGTGAGTGAAGAACGCGGCAACAAAGCCAATGGCGGGATGGCCTTGCTGCTGATCAGCCACGATCTGGGCGTGATGGCCGACACCGTGCAGGACCTGCTGGTGATGTACGGCGGAACGGTGGTCGAGCAAGGCCCCACACGATCGGTATTCGAACGCCTGGCCCACCCCTATACCCGCGGCTTGTTCGCCGCACGGCCGCGGCTCGGCCTGGCCCGCGGCACGCGCCTGCCAACCATCGCCGGCCGGGTGCCGGCACTGGCGGAGATGCCGGCCGGATGCCCATTTGCAGATCGCTGCGAACGTGTCATCGAGCCCTGCCGCACTGCGTTGCCCCCAGCAACATCGATCGGACCGCAGCACGTTGCGCGCTGCCTGAGGGTTTACGAAGCATGAGCGCCCCGCCCGGCCGCCCGATGGAGGCGCTGCGTACCGCTCGGCAGGACCATGCGCAGAAGGAGGGTGCGCCGGTGACTGATCCGCTGCTCGTTGTCGAAAATCTCACCAGGCACTATCGACTGCCGCGCGAGAGCTTGCTCTCGCCAGCACCGCCCGTACAGGCACTCGACGGCATCAGCTTCACGCTGCATGCCGGCAGGAGCCTCGGCGTGGTCGGTGAATCAGGTTCCGGCAAGAGCACGCTGGCCCGGCTGGTGATGGCACTCGAAGCGCCGACCAGCGGCCGTGTGCTGTTTCAAGGCGTCGACCTGCATCGCCTCGACGCTGCTGCCCTGCGCCGCGCGCGCGCCCAGTTTCAGATGGTGTTCCAGGATCCGTTCGGCAGCCTCGATCCACGGCGCACGGTGCTGCAGACCGTGGCCGAACCACTTGCGGTGTTGCAAGGTGCGGGCAAAGCCGAACAACGCGAGCGCGCCGAAGAGGCGCTGGCCGCCGTTGGCCTCGGCAGCGCCGACCTGCGCAAGTATCCGCATGAGTTCAGCGGCGGCCAGCGCCAACGCATCGCCATTGCGCGCGCACTCATCACCCGGCCGCGACTGATCGTGGCCGACGAGCCGGTCAGTGCGCTCGATGTCAGCGTGCAGGCCCAGGTGCTCAACCTGATGCAGGACCTGCAACAGCAGTTCGGTGTGACCTATCTGTTCATCAGTCATGACCTGGCGGTCGTCGATCTGGTGTGTGACGACGTGATCGTCTTGCACCAGGGCGTGATCGTCGAGCAAGGCAGCCCCGACCGACTGTTCAGCGCACCAGAACAAGCCTACACCCGCCGTCTGCTCGATGCGGTGCCGGGCCGCCGGCATGCCAATGCCTTGTGAAGCAGACCCCTCGGCTCACTGGTCGGCGTAGACTGAAATCGGCTGGGGCAGAATCCGGCCATCCCTCGACAGCCAGGAGAACAACGATGACCGTTTCACGCCGCACCCTCAATGCGATGCTCGTCGGTGCGCCACTGGCCGCTGCGCTGCCGTCGGCGCTGGCCCAGTCGCGCAAGGAAACCGCGGTGCTCGGCGTGACGCTCGAACCGCCGAGCCTCGATCCGACCGTTGCAGCGGCGGCCGCGATCGGAGAAATCGTCCACTACAACGTGCTCGAAGGGCTGACCAGGATCGCGATGAACGGCGAGGTGACGCCGTTGCTGGCCGAAAGCTGGTCGCAGGCGCCCGACGGCAAGACCTACACCTTCAAGCTGAAAAAGGGCGTCAAGTTTTCCGACGGCGCGCCGTTCGACGCCAGCGCGGTCAAGTTCAGCTTCGATCGCGCGCGCGCACCTGACAGCACCAACAAGGCCCGCAAGGCGGTGTTCGACAACATTTCAACCGTCGCCGTGCCGGACCCGCACACCGTGATCCTGGTGCTGAACAAGGCCGACGCGATGCTGCCGTTCCGCATGGGCGAGAACACCGCCGTCATCCTGCACCCGAACTCGGTGGCCGGCGCGGCCACCAAGCCGGTGGGCACCGGGCCCTTCACGGTCGACGACTGGAAAAAGGGCACGTCGGTCACGCTGGTCAAGTGGGATGGCTACCGCGACGCCGCCAAGGTCAAGCTGAAGAAGGTCGTGTTCCGCTTCATCAATGATCCGTCGGCACAAGTGGCGGCGCTGCTTGCCGGCGACATCGACGGCATGCCGCGCTTCGGGGCATTTCAGGCGCTGAAGCAGTTCCAGAGCGACAAACGTTTCACGGTCGAGATCGGCAGCACGGCCGGCAAGGGCATCCTGGCGATCAACAACAAGAAGGCGCCGTTCACCGATGTGCGCGTGCGCCGTGCGATCAGCCTCGCGATCGACCGCCAGGCCTTCATCGACGGCGCGCAGGAAGGCCTGGGCAAGCCGATTGGCAGCCATTTCGCGCCAACCGATGCGGGTTACCTCGACCTGACCAAAACCGCCCCGCACGATATCGAGAAGGCCAAGGCGCTGCTGCGCGAGGCCGGCGTCACGACGCCGCTGAACGTGACACTGACGTTGCCGCCGCCGCAATATGCTCGCAAGGGCGGCGAAATCGTCGCCGCACAGCTGGCCAAGATCGGCATCGTCGCCAAGATCGAAAACGTCGAATGGGCGCAATGGCTCGCCGGCCCGTTCAAGGGCAATTTCGACCTGACGATCATCAACCACGTCGAGCCGCTCGACTACGCAACGGGCTACGCCAACCCCGACTACTACTTCGGCTACGACAACGCCAAGTTTCGTGACTTGGTGGCACAACTCGCTGCCACCAGCGACCCGAAGAACAAGACCCGGCTGTGGAACGAGATCCAGCGCAAGCTGGCCGACGATGCCGTCAACGCCTACATCTGGAACCCGGCGCAGGTTGCGGTCTTCAGGAAGGGGCTGCGGGGCTTGTGGAACAGCTCGCCGATCTTTGCCAACGACATGGCTGCGGTGAACTGGCCGTGAGCTGGTCGTGAACGAGGCTCGCCGCGCGCTCATCGAGCATTTCTACTCCGACTTCGCGCGCCTCGACGGTGCAGCCATGCAGACCGCCTACGCCGCCGATGCCCAGTTCGAGGACGAGGTCTTCACGCTGCGCGGCGCGCAGCAGATCGGCGGCATGTGGCGCATGTTGTGCGACGCCACCAAGGCCAAACCCGACAGCCTGGCTGATTGGAAACTCGAAGTCAGCGCCATCACCGACCACAGCGCGCATTGGGAAGCGCACTACCTGTTCAGCGCCACCGGGCGCAAGGTCCACAACAAGATCGATGCGGGGTTCGAGTTCGATTCGAACGGGCTGATCAATCGCCACCGCGACCGTTTCGACTTCTGGGCCTGGTCACGGCAGGCGCTGGGAGCGCCGGGGCTGTTGCTGGGGTGGAGCCCGATGCTGCGGTCCAAAGTGCGCGCTCAAGCTGCCGCCAATCTGCAGCGTTTCACTTCCAAGCCGGCAAGATGACCGCGCGGTGCCGCCTGCTTTCACGTCGGGCATGTTGCCCAGGCGGTAGATCCAAACCACCGTCTCGCCGGCGCTGCGCTCCATCAGGTACCAGGCAACGGCTTTGAGCTGCATC
>JBBRID010000153.1:0-8458 GCA_038221635.1 Burkholderiales bacterium | reverse complement strand
GGGGACGGTTGGGCTCAAGGGCCTGGCCGCGCCGGTCGATTTGCTGGCGCTCGATTGGCGCGACCAGGCGCTGTTTCCGCGCCGCCTGCGCATCGACGAAACCAACGAAGTGATCGCACTGCCGCAGCAGGATATCGTCGCCTTCGGCCGCCTCGCAGATCACGACGGCCAACGCGCCAACGATGTGGTGCTGAACCACCCCGATCCCGAATCGGCACGCCAGATCAGCCGCTGGCATTGCGAGCTGCGCCGGCTCGCCGACGGGCTTCAGCTGAAAGCGCTGTCGGACAATGGCACCGAGGTGGATGGCGTGATGATTGCCAAGGGTGATCAGATCCCGGTCAGGGCTGGCTCGCGGATCCGCATTGCCGAGGTGCTGACCATGAGCCTGCTCGGCTCGCCCCACGCCTCGCCGATCGAGGATTCAGATTCGACAACCATGTACCGCGGGCGCAGGTAAGCGGCTTCTGCCGCGCGCCCTGTGGCGGCGCTTTCAGGAGACGTTGAGCCGATATGGCGCGAGATACTCCTGCCGATAGATCTCGAACGGCATGCTGTCCATGGCTTCCAGGTTCCGCCGGTCCGCCAGCGAGCGTGCCGCCAGTTCGCGATGGCGCTGCTCGCTTTGCGTGGTCCACGGCAAGGCGTTCAGGATCTCTCGCGTGGCGGCCGAGCGACCATCGGTAAAGCTGTTGTGACTGCCACCCGGCGCGGCGTTGATTGCTGCAATCACCCGTGCCGACGGCAGGCTGTCGGGCTCTCGCAGCGTGTGTCTGGTCGCCTGCAGCGCAATCTGGTAGCTTTCTCCGCCATCGGCCGCGTCGAGCGCCTTGGCAATCGGCACGAATTCGGCCATCAATTCGGCCGCCCAGTCGTCGAGGGTCTGCTGACGGTTGTTTCGCTCGAGCCGCAGGCCGGGTTCGCGGCCGTTGGTGGCGGTCTGGTGCTGATTGCGCGCCAGCGCGGCGATCTCGTCGGGCGTGTCGGGCGGGCTCTCGTCGAGCAGGCAATGCAGCAGAAAGATGTCCAGAAACCGTGCAGTCTGCGCTGATATCCCGACTGGTTCGAATGGGTCGAGATCCATGCAGCGGACCTCGACATATTCGACACCGCGTTCGCGCAGTGCGTGCAACGGTCGCTCACCAGGAAAGATCACCCGCTTCGGGCGGATCGTGCCGTAAAACTCGTTTTCGATCTGCAGCAGACTGGTGGCCAATTGGCGATATTCGCCATCCGGTCCGGTGATGCCGATTGCCTCGTAGGGCGGATAGCTTCGGGTCAGCGCGTCGTGCAGGGAGGCGCCGTAGCCGTCCAGGTCGTTGTAGCTGACCGCAAGCGCCGACTGCGCATCGCTCTGGTAGCCGAGCCGGCCCATCCGCAGCGACGTCGCATGCGGCAGGTACAGCGTTTGCTCGCCGAGCCGGATCAGGCTGTGCGGCTGGCCGCGGACGAAGTCCGGGCATACCGCCGGCGACGCGCCGAACAGATACAGCAACATGAATGAGCGTCGGCGGAAATTCCGGATCAGCGCGAAGTAGTCAGCGCTCGTTACCCCCGGCATCGACCAGTTGTAGTGGATGCCGGAGATCGTCTGCATGCGCCGGCCGTAGCGAAAACCCAGGCCGGTGCGGTACACGCTTTTGGCCTGACCGACGTTGGAGCTTCCGTATTGGCCGATCGGTATGGCGTCGTCGGATGGCAGTTTGCAGGGCATGCTCGATACCCACAGGCGTTCTTCGCCGGTCGCACCGAGCTCACGGTAGACAAACTGATGAATTTCGGTCAGTTCATCGATGCAGCTTTGCGCGTCGCCGTGCGCTGCCGTGACCAGTTCGAGCTGAGATTCGCTGAAATCCGTCGTGATGCGTGGATGGGTGAGCGCTGACCCCAGCGCGGCGGGGTGAGGCGTTTTGGCCAGCGCGCCGCCTGGCAGCACACGCAGGCTTTCCTTCTCGATGCCACGTCGTATGCCTTTCAATTGCGCAGCGCTCAGGGCCTGCAGGCCTTGGTTCAACAGGGTCACTCGCCACTCCTCGTTCGTCTTCTCGGGGCGGAAGGTATCAGACCTTTGACAAATCGGCTCGATGGTGTGGCTGCGCGACCCTTTGCCCGGCGTGCAAACGGCGCCACCTACAGCGCGGGGCGGCCGCAGCGCGGAGAGCGAGCCGGCGGACCGGCCCGTCAGCGGGTGGCACGCTGCTCGTCGCTGGGGCTGGACCGCCTGAAGGTCCATGGGGGTGTTGGATCAGGCTGCAGCCACAGACCGACGGCGCGCTGACGGGCATCGCGTTCTGCCGTACTGTACTGGCGGCGCAGTTCGTTCGATTGCTCGTTAGCAAAGTAGCGGTAGTGCCATGCCAGCCCGGCTCGCAGTTGCTGCAAACCGCAGTCCACGCCGGCGGCGTCGAGTGTGCCGAGTACCCGACCATGTCGGTCGGTACCCCGCGTTTCGATCACAGCGATTCGTCCGAAGCTGCAAGCCCGCAGTTGTTCGCGGGACTGACTGCCGAACGGTTGTGCGAGTTCAGGCGCATCGATGCTGGCCAGTCGAATGACGACGCTTCGATCCTGTTGCTGCACCGTCACGGTGTCGCCGTCGTGGATTCGAGTCACTAAACCGACGATCACCCCTTGCGCCGCGCTGAGCAGACACATCGGCGCTATCACGGCACCGACCGCCCAGCTTCTCAATCGGGCACTCGGATTGACGGTTTGAGCCAGCGCCTGGGTCCACATTGACCGATTGTCTAACACCGCCGAGGCTCCGCTGGAACGAACCCCTGCGATCAGGCGGTGGCTGGCGTGTTGGCTGTCGACACCTGACTGCCGATATCTGGCAATGCGCCGCCTTCGCCCTCCCAGGCTTGTTGCGCTTCAGGTTTGTCGCCCATACCGTTCGCCTTTGCCAGCAGATCCTGCACCAGCTTCATTTTCTCAAGCACCTGCGGCGGCAGCAGGAAGGGGTAGCTGTCGGGCAGGCCGAGGCTGCGATTCATTGCATTCAGAAACTGCGCAACTGGCAACCAGTGCTCGATGACCAGATTCTCAAGCGGCATGCTTTGCGGTTCTTGCTCGTCTGCATTGGCCTTGGTCGGACCCTCCAGCCGCAAACCCCAGCTTGCGGCGGTTTGAACGGCATCGATCACCAGCAAGTAGTGCGCGCAAGTTTCGGCCCAGTCCTCCCAGGGATGCGAACTCGCATAGGCGCTGATGAATCGGTCCGACCAATCAGGCGGTGGTCCGTTCGAATAGTGGGCTTGCAAGGCTGCGGCGTAGTCGGCGTCGTGATCGCCGAACAATTCCTTGCACCGCTGCTCGCCGGGCGTGCCGGTGATGTAGCGCTGCTGCAGGTAGTGACTCACCTCATGTCGGAGGTGACCCAACAGCGAGCGCAAAGGTTCGTGCATCGAGATGCGCGCCGACTCCCTGAAGACATCGTCGGCTTCTGCAATGTTGAGGGTGATCAAGCCACCGTCGTGGCCGGTCATCACGGGCATTCCGCCTGGCAGATTCTCCAGCAGGTGAAAGGTCAAACCCTGCTTGTCGTGCGGGCCGGTTTTTGGCTGTGGCGTCAGCCCGATGTCCATCAGGCTGAAGACCAGCCGCCGCTTGGCGCGCTCGATCGCGGCCCAGTGATGCAGGTTGTTCGGATCGTCCAGCGACGGGATGACATCCGTCAGCCTGCAAGTGATGCACAGCGGGTGCTCATCGGCGACATCGAGCATCCAGTTGCAGACGCTGTGATTGATCCGGTTGGCGCATGGCCGAAGCCATGCACCATTGGTGCCACGTCTCAGCCAGGCGTCGACCGGCATCCCATCATCGGCGGCGCTGGAATTGGCCGAGGGCAATTCGAAGGCCACCATGTTCCGTTCGCCCGGGACGAAGCCGAGCAGCGAGCCGCAGGCACCGCACTCGCTGTTCTCGAAGAAAACGGTCTGGGCACATTGGCTGCATTGGAAAAGGGTCATGATGGCCTATCGAGAGTCGATGATCAGCTTTTAATTTCCAGCTGATTCTGCACCTCGACGACACCCTTTACCGCCGATGCCAGACGCGTTGCGCGTTCACGCGCGGGAGCGTCGGGCGCAGCGCCGTGCAGTGAAACGCGGCCATTGACCGTATCCACGTTGATTTTCAACGCGCTCAGATCTGGATCCTTGGCCAACTCAGCGTTCACCGACGCGGTGATGGCCGCATCCTGTACCTTGTCGGACACCAGATCGGCAGCGTTGGTCGCCCGAGCCCTCAGATCGCTGGTCGCAGATCCGGTGGCCTGACGCGCGTCGGCAACCGATTCCTTGATTTCATTCTTGGCGATGTTGCCTTGACGTTCAGCTGAAGCGATTGCCGAGTCGACCTGCTGGCCGACGGTTTGCTGATCGTCTGTTTTGCTGCAGGCCCCGAGCAAAATGGCAGTGGCTGCGGCCCCGGCGAGCAGGCTGGTCTGCAAGAATTTAGGTGTGAAGGTCATTTTGAACTCTTATTGGTTGCGACAGGGATGCGCTATCGCGCATCCAGCTGGGACATCGCCCGAGCGATGAAACTGAAAAGAGATTATCGGGTTTACCCGGATGCGACCATCGGCGCGACCCGGGTTGCGGTGTCAGACGAAGCTGACGCCAATACAACGCAAAATCGACGCCAAGCCGGCGTCAGTCAGATCAGTGGTCGCGTCGCTGGCTCGACCAGCGGTTCGAGCTCGGCCAGTCTGGCCAGAGCCTTGCGGTCCGGCAGGCGCAAGCGCTGGCGTGCAGGTGACCATTCGCAAAGGTCGGCACGAGACCAGTTTTCACAGGGTTTTGTTGGTGTGCACCAGCGACCGCCCCAAGGCATCTGCCAGGTGCTGATGAGTGATCGGGAAAACGATGCCATGGATCGCCGCGCCCTTGTCGTGCTGACTGACCCGTCGACGCCATGCGACGCTGGTTCAGCGGCATTCGAGCGCCGATCAGCGTCGGTTGGAACGTGATCGCCGGGGTCGGCGGAATGAACCAACATGAACTTGGACGGTAAATTTATTTGAGCACGCTGTCCCGGCAGCATGCAGCGATCTCGCAATAACAATGCAAAACGTGATCTTACCGACGCATTGTTCGACGGGCGAAAACGCCAGGTCTGTATCGAGCGCAGGCGTTCATAGGCAGAAAAAGGCACAGGGCCGGGCGGCCGCTGCGCCTGATTGTCTTGCTGAGGGGTCTATTTCAGTCAGTGCTGATCAGGAGAACCACTTGTCATCTGCCGAGTTGCCCCAGCTGTCGACTTGTTTCTCTGCCTCGTCCTTGGTGACACCGTAGCGCTCCTGCACGCGGCCTGCGAGTTGCTGGCGGTTGCCCGCAACGACGTCCAAATCGTCGTCGGTCAGCTTGCCCCATTGAACCTTGGCCTTGCCTTTGACCTGCTTCCAGTTACCTTCGATTCGATCCCAGTTCATTTGTCTCTTCCTTTTGAAAGGTTGCTGCCAAGTCGAACCGTCAGGCCCGACGCGATAGCCGATCTCGTGACCGGTAAAGGGAGCTTATTCAGTACGACGCACGGCAAACATCGGAATGATTCGATGTGTCTTGTAGGACGAGGCCACTCCGTCGTGCAGGCTGCCCAGGATTGATCTGTCAATTCATCGCTGACCGAAAGGCTGCGATGTGGACTGGAGAGTTGAACGTAGGGTGCGTCCTACCGTTCAAGTCGCTGCGCGCTGATTGCGGCTTTCTGAAGCCTGGTCGAAGATTGCGCGGCATGTTTTCGAAGCGTGGCTCGCCGACAGGTTGATGGCACGAATCCGCCGGCTTTGTCCGGTCAGACAGGAGAGAATCCTTATGAACAATCTATCCCTGAAAAAGACGGCCCGGTTTGCCCTGGGTATCGTGACAGCCGCACTAGCAACGACAGCGACCCAGGCGGCCACGACAAACAGCGGAGCAGTGCAGTCAGCGGAGCAACTTTACAAGCAGGAACGTGCTGTCTGCGTAGAAGGCCGTTCACATCAGGATCGCGAGACTTGTCTGAAAGAGGCGACCAACGCATTGGCCGAAGCCCGAAAGAATCCCTCGCCGACCACCGATTCAGCCAAATTGCGAAGCAATGCGCTCGCGCGCTGCGAGAATGTGCGCGAAGCGGACAAAGCCGCTTGCAAGCGGCTGGCGCTGGGCAAGGGCAACGAATCCGGCAGCGTCAAAGGCGGCGGCATCATCAAGGAAACGGTGACCACCACGATCGGGCCGCCGATCGTCCTCGTTCCCGTGCAGAAGTAGCCGCAAGCAAGTTGACGAGCCCGTTTCACGCGGGCCGTCAAGTCCTGGTTGTGAATGGTTCGTGCTTGCGACTGTTCAGTCGTCGGAGGCTGCTTGTGCGTCAATCGACGACTTCAGTTGCTGCAACGCGCGCCGCATCCAGCTCTTCACCGAACCAAGCGGCGCGTCGAGGCGCTCGGCAATATCGGCTTGGGTGCAGCCGTCTCGAAAGGCCAGCACAAGAACCTGGCGCTGCATTGAGCCGAGGCTTCCCATCAGCTGATCGAAACGCAGTTGGTCCTGCTGAATCTCGAGCCATTCATCCGGGCGCGGTGCATCGTCGATGTGCGACAGGTCGGCGTGCAAGGTGTCTCTGTCGTAGGCGTGTTGCTCGATGTCGAGGGCAAACTCATGGGCTCTGCGAGTGGCGCCGCGCCGCAGATGATCGATCGAATGGTTGCGGGCAACCCGCATCATCCAGGTGATTGACTGGGCCTGTGTCGAATCGTAGGCAGACGCGCCGTTCCAGATTTTCAGATAGACCTCCTGAAGCACTTCCTCGGCTTCGCTCTTGATCCAGATCGATCGCCTGACCGCGGCGAACAAGCGTCCGCTGGTCAGTTGGTACAGGCTCTTGAAGGCGCTGCGGTCGCCGGTAGCGGTGGCCTGCAGAAGCTGGTCGCATTCGTTACTGGTGTCGGTTCTGGATGCTGAAACCCGTTCTTGGGCGACGACCAGCACTGGCCTAGCCACCACACGGCGGGAAACTGCTGTTGGGCCCGAACGGGGGGAGCGCCGGACTGCTGTATCGCCTTGAATCATCATCGCTATCCTGACTGCTTAAGTGCGTGTCAGCAGTTGTAAAGGTGATGACCCAAAGGGTATGTCAGTAGCGGCAGCCACACCGTGTCAGACATAGCGCCAACGGCTCTCAATGCGATTCGGGTAGCGGGTTTTTACGCAGCCTTTACCAACGCCGGTCCAGTCTCCAGCATCGATCGGCTACCTGCGCGTCGCAGGCGTGAAACTCGGTTTGCGGACTGCGCTATGCAGATGGGGTCGATCTACCCCCCAGGCCAAGTGATGCAACTTTGCGGTCGAACAGGACACGGCTGGGCGCTCCACCGGCTGACTAGCCCAGGCGACGGCGACCATGCGCTGCCGCAGTGTGGCGGCATATGAGCCGCCGCCATCTGGTGACCTGTCAGCTCGCCGCCGTCGCCGCTCTTGCCGCTGCGCGTTTGCCGAGTTCGATCTTCGCGATCGCGTTGCGGTGCACTTCGTCCGGGCCGTCGACGATACGCACCGTACGCTGATGGGCATAGGCTTCAGCAAGCCAGAAATCCTGGCTGACGCCGGCGCCGCCGTGCGCCTGGATGGCCCAGTCGACCACTTTGCACGACATGTTCGGCGCCACCACCTTGATCATCGCGATCTCGGCGCGCGCAGCCTTGTTGCCGGCCACGTCCATCCGGTGAGCGGCATTCAGCGTCAGCAGCCGCGCCTGGTCGATCATGCAACGTGACTCGGCAATGCGCTCGTGCCAGATCGATTGCTCCGAAAGCGGCTTGCCGAAGGCGACACGCTGCTGCAGCCGATCGACCATCATCTCGAGCGCCCGTTCGGCCGCGCCGATCGAACGCATGCAATGGTGGATGCGGCCCGGCCCCAGGCGGCCCTGCGCGATCTCGAAGCCGCGGCCTTCGCCGAGCAGGATGTTGGCTGCCGGTACGCGCACATCCTCGAGCACGATCTCCATATGGCCATGTGGTGCATCGTCGTAGCCGAACACGCTGATCGGCCGCAAGACCGTCACGCCCTGGGTGTCGCGCGGCACCAGCACCATCGATTGCTGCGAATGGCGCGGCGCATCGAAATCGGTCTTTCCCATCACGATGTAGATCTCGCAATGCGGGCTGCCGGCGCCCGAGCTGAACCATTTGCGGCCGTTGATGACGTAGTCGTCGCCATCGCGCTTGATGCTGCACTGGATATTGGTCGCGTCCGACGACGCCACCGCCGGCTCGGTCATCAGGAATGCCGACCGGATCCGGCCGTCGAGCAGTGGTTCGAGCCAACGCTGCTTCTGGGCCTCAGTGGCGTACCGCTCCAGCGTCTCCATGTTGCCGGTGTCGGGCGCCGAGCAGTTGAAGACTTCGCCGGACCAATGGACCCGGCCCATCACCTCGCACAGCGGCGCGTAGTCGAGGTTGGAGATGCCGCCCTGG
>JBBRID010000152.1:0-8463 GCA_038221635.1 Burkholderiales bacterium | reverse complement strand
GACGATGTCGACCCGGACGGTGTCAGCGCCAGCTACCGCGACGGCGTACTACAGGTCAGTGTGAAGCGCCGCGAATCGGCACAACCGCGCCGCATCCAGCCAACGACGCGCGCAGCGCAGGTCGCCTCATCCGCCAGCCTGCCGCCGCAATGTCGGCAGCCCGACGCCACAGGCGTCGAAGCCGCCATCGACCGCCAGCACCTGCCCGTTGACGAATGACGCCGCTGCACTGCACAAAAAGCCGGTCACCTGCGCCATTTCTTCGGTCGTTCCGTAGCGATTGAGCGGAATCGCGTCGTAGTAATCCGAGCGGATCGCGACGCTGTGCACGAGTTTGGCCATCTCGGTTTCGACCGGACCCGGCGCGATCGCATTGACCCGGATGCCGGCCGTGCCGAGCTCGACCGCCTGCTGCTTGGTCAAGTGAATCAGCGCGGCCTTGCTGGTGCCGTACGCGACCCGCAAGGTGCTGGCGCGCAGACCCGAAATCGACGCAATGTTGACGACGCTGCCGCCACCGTTGCCTCGCATCACCGCCGCGCAGGCTTGGGTACAAAGAAAAGCGCCATCGACGTTGGTCGCCATCACGTCGCGAAATTCGGCATACGTCACTTCGGCGATCGGCTTGAAGACGGCGATGCCGGCGTTGTTGACCAGCGCATCGATGCGCCCGAAGGTGGCAGCGACCCGATCGACTGCAGCCTGTACCTGCTTCGGATCACGGACATCGCAAAGAATTGGCAACACCCGTTGCCGATCGGGCATGGAATCACCGGTTGCATCCAAAGTGCGCTGATCGAAATCGAGCAGCGCAACGCGATAGTCGTTGGCCAGAAACCATTCGGCAATTGCCAGGCCGATGCCACGTGCACCGCCGGTGACGACGGTCACCGGGTTTGAAGAATTGCTGGTCATGGCGTTCCTCGGGGTTTACCACCAGTGCCGCACTGCGCGCCTGGTGATCATGTTTGAAACCTGCGCTGCCGTCGCAATGGCGACAGCGCCGCGTGGAAATTTGTCGTTGAATTGTGCCTGCCCCGAACCGATGCGAGGTCTGACCAAGACACGACGCACCCTCTGGGATGCCCTAGCAGACAAGTGTCGACTTTGATGTGACGATCGCGTCTTGTCCGATGTGGGCATCGTCAGGAAAACCCTAATCCGAAGAACTGTTCACTGATCCTGAAGTCACAGTGACACTCCTCCTCTCTCCAAGGAACCCCTGAAATGAAATTCAAATTACAAGCAGCTCGCCTGGCAGTCGCCGTGTTGATCGGATCGGTCGGCGTCATTGCGTCGGCACAAACGCCGCCACCCGGCTTGCCGTCGACGCTTGCCTGGAGCGCGTACGACGTCGGCTCAGGTGGCTACAACCAGGCGGTTGCGATCGGCAATGCACTGAAGCAGAAATATGGCGTCAACCTGCGCGTGTTGCCTGGCAAGAACGACGTATCGCGGACGCTGCCGGCCCGCGAAGGCCAGGTGCAGTTTTCCGCCAATGGCGTCGGCGGCAGCTACCTGGCGCAGGAAGGTGTGTTCGAGTTCGGCGCCAAGACCTGGGGCCCGCAGCCGATCCGCGGCCTGCTGCTCAACAATTCCGACCAGGTGTTGACCGTCGTTGCTGCCAAGGATTCCGGCATCAAGACCGCTGCCGACCTGAAAGGCAAACGGGTGGCGTGGGTGATTGGCGCACCGTCACTGAATCAGAACATCACCGCCATCCTGGCTTTTGCCAACCTGACCTGGGACGATGTCAAGAAGGTCGAGTTCGGCGGCTTCGGTGCAGCGATGGATGGCGTGATCAATGGTCAGGCCGATGCCGCATTCACGTCGTCTATTTCCGGCAAGGCATATCAGCTGGCCAAATCGCCGCGTGGCATCGTCTACCCGGTGATTGCGCACAAGGACAAGGCTGGCTGGGCGCGGATGAATGCGACCGCTCCGTTTTTCTTCCCGTTCATGGGAGCCGAAGGTGCCGACCTCGACAACGCTAACAAGGTCGAGTCGGCCTCGTACCCGTACCCGATCCTGATGACCTACGAGAAGCAGGACGCCAACTCGGTCTACGCAATGACCAAGGCCATGGTCGACACCTTCCCTGACTACAAGGATGCCGCTCCGGGCAACCAGGGCTGGGCTGTCGATCGCCAGAACTTTGCCTGGGTGATTCCGTATCACGAGGGCGCGATTCGCTACTGGAAAGAGAAGGGCCTGTGGAAGCCTGAGCACCAGGCCAACAACGACAAGCTGATCGCGCGCCAGAAGGTGCTGGCCGATGCCTGGAAGGCAACCTCGGCGGGTGGTCATTCCGACGAAAAGGCTTTCGAGCAAGCGTGGATGACGGCTCGGGCCGATGCGCTGAAGAAAGCCGGATTCGATCCGGTCGTCACCAGCTGGTAAGTCCTCCGCGGCAAGCGCAACAAGCGTCCGATCCTCACCTCTGTGGTGCGGATCGGATTTTGTATGCTGAAGACGCCCCGGCGCTTCCACCTTCCCCAGCCTAACGATCCGCAGGACAACAAGACGTGTCAACCAGCCCTGGCCCAACCGCCGCCGCAGCCGCCGCCACGTTCGAGCAACGGCACCGCAGTCTGTCGACATTCTGGCGCGGCGTCGTGGTGGTCAGTGGGGTGGCAGCAATCGTGCTGGCGCTGAACAAGATCCTGAACCTGGGATTCTTCGTCGACTTCACACTGCTCGATAACGCCTACCTTTACATGCTCGGCGCGTTGCTGGTCGGTGTGGTCTTCCTGTTCCTGCCCGCCCATCCACGCGCGCGGATGGACGGCGTGCCGTGGTACGACGCGCTGTTCTACCGGTTGACCGTTGGTGTCTTCTGCTACTTCGCGTTCAATGCACACCGGATCCTGTCGGAGGCCTGGGCGTTCATGGCGCCGACCATCGCGGTCTGGGTGGCCGCAGTGGGTTGGCTGCTGCTCCTCGAGGCAACGCGGCGCGCTGGCGGCACGGCGGTTTTCGTCGTCGTCTTGATCATCTCGCTGTACCCGGTATATGCGGGCCTGATGCCGGGACCTATTTCCGGGCTGCCACAGCCATTCAACACCACAGCGGCCTACCATTTCGCCAGCAGCGAAAGCGTGCTGGGCATTCCGATGCGCGCCTTCGGCGAGCTCGTGATCGGCTTCGTGATGTTCGGTGCGGTGCTGCAGTACACCGGCGCGGCGAACTTTTTCAACAACCTTGCCTTTGCGCTGTTCGGTCAGGTGCGAGGAGGCCCGGCCAAGGTGTCGATCTTCGCCAGCGGCCTGATGGGCTCGGTCTCCGGCAGCGTGGTCTCCAATGTGCTGACCACCGGCGTCGTCACGATCCCGGCGATGAAGCGCACCGGCTTTTCACCGGCCTATGCCGGTGGCGTCGAGGCCTGCGCGTCGACCGGCGGCGTGTTGATGCCGCCCATCATGGGCGCCACCGCCTTCGTGATGGCGGCATTTCTCGGCGTTCCCTATTCGACTGTGGTTCTGGCTGCAATCGTGCCATCGCTGCTGTTCTATTTTGGGCTCTTCGTTCAAATCGACGGCTATGCAGCAAAGCGCGGCTTGCGTGGCCTGCCGCGCTCGGAACTGCCGTCGATCAAGGCTACCTTCGCAGAGGGCTGGCAATATATCTTCGTGTTCGTGTTGCTGGTCTGGATGCTGCTGATCCTGCAGCAGGAAGCCATTGCGCCGTTTTATGCAACGGCCCTGCTGCTGATCATCAACCAGGTATGGCCGCGCCATCGCCTGAACTTGAAGAAGGTATTCGGACTGCTCGAGGGTGTCACCAAGTCGCTGGCTGAACTGGCGGCACTGCTGGCCGGTGTCGGACTGATCATCGGCTCGTTGTCGGTCACCGGCCTGGCCGGCACACTGGCCAACGACCTCGTCTATCTGGCCGGCAACAACATCTATGTGTTGCTGGTGATGGGAGCGTTGACCAGCTTCATCTTCGGCATGGGCATGACGATCACGGCCTGCTACATCTTCCTGGCAATTGTGCTTGCCCCGCCGCTGGTTGCCGCCGGTTTCGATCCGGTTGCGGTGCACCTGTTCATGATGTACTGGGGCATGGTGTCATTCATCACGCCACCGGTGGCATTGGCCTCGTTTGTTGCCGCCGGCATCGCGGGTGCATCACCGATCAAGGTCGGCCTGCAGTCGATGCGGCTGGGCAGCACGATGTATTTCGTGCCGTTCTTCTTCGTCCTCAATCCGGCGCTGATCCTGCGCGGCGAGCCGCTCGACATCGTGATGGTCGTCATCACCGCTTTCGTCGGCATCCAGTTGATCGCGTCGTCCTTCGAGGCCTACCTGGTCGGCTTCGGCAACCTGGGCAGCGGCCTGGCCGGCTGGGTGTCACGTGCCCTGCTGTTCTGCGCCGGCATGGCGCTGGCCCTGCCGGGTGGTGGCGACACGGGCATCAGTCACCTTCAGTTGCTGATTGCAGCGGGCGTGCTGGCGGTGGTATCCCTGGCGCTGGCGCGGCTGACACGGGGAGCGCCTGACAAGGTGACCATCTGAATCGGCGTTCAGAAAGACAGTGCCAGCGTGCCCGTCGGCAATGCGGTCTCCTGCATTCGGATGAAGTTCGAATCAGAGCGCGCTTGTGTTATGAGCGCATCACCATAAGCCACGCGCCCGAACTCAGCGCGGAACTCTGCGACCCGCTTGTCTACGCGTTCGTCGACGACCGGGTACCACCGACCCCGGACGAATTGCTGGCTTCGTTCTCGCGCATGGAAGCGGGCCCGCCGGCATCCCGCGCTTCTGAAACCTGGATCGACTTCGCGGTTCGATTGAAGCAATCGGGACTGGCGATCGGGCGGGTCCAGGCGACCGTTCGGGAAGATCGCGCTGAGATGGCATACGTGTTCGGCCGTCGCCACTGGGGCTTCGGCTATGCGCAGGAGGCGATGGAGTGGTTGCAGATCCACCTTCGTGACGCGCATGACACAAGCCGATTTTGGGCAACCGTGAGCCCCGAGAACCAGAGATCCATTGCACTGCTCACAAGACTCGGTTACACGAGGATGCCCAAGTCATGCTGGCCAGCCAAGCTCTTGAGCTACAACGATGGAGACAGTGTCTACTTCCTCGAGGGCGCTGCCGCCGCGCCTGATTGAACCGCGCCCTTTGTGCGCGATGTCCGACGCCGCGAGCGGGAACCCGCCGATACAAGCAAGCGATAACGTGCGTTTGAATCGATGACTGTGCGTCAACACAGACCAACAAGCATCGAAAGGAATCGGCAATGACTTCACAATCGCATCAGTTCACAAACCAGACGGAAGCCCGAGAAAAACTGTCGGAATTGATCAAGGACATCAAGTTCGGTATGTTCACGTCCCGACATGGCAACGGGCACCTGCACTCACGGCCGATGACGGTACAAAACAAGCAGCTCGACGCCGACAACTGCCTCTGGTTCTTCATGTCGCGCCGCAACGATGCGGTTGCCGACTTGCAAACCGAACCGGCGGTTAATGTTTCCTTCGCAGACCCTTCCGACGACAGCTATGTGTCGGTCACGGGCAATGCATCTGTGGTTGAAGACGCCCGGAAAAAGGACGAGTTGTTCTCCCCAATGGCCAAAGCCTGGTTCCCGGGCGGGGCGACAGACCCCGATCTCGCGCTGGTTCGGGTCGACATCGTTCATGCCGGATATTGGGACGTCGAGGAAAGCAAGATCGTGCAGTTGTACGAAATGGCAAAGGCCGCGATCACGGGCAAACCGCCAACCGACTTGGGCGAACATGCCGAAGTGAAACTGCGCTGAGCGCAAATTGGCCGGGCCGCCAACGGCGCTGCCTCGGCCAGTTTCGGGGATTGGTTGGTGAAATTGAATACAGTCGACCCATCGACCACCAACCGAAACCAAAGAGATGAAAACAAAAGCCGCCGTCGCCTGGAAAGCTGGTCAACCCCTGAGCATCGAAATCGTCGACCTGCAAGGCCCGAAGGCGGGCGAAGTGCTGGTGGAGATCAAGGCCACCGGCATCTGCCACACCGACTACTACACCTTGTCCGGCGCCGATCCCGAAGGCATTTTTCCAGCCATCCTCGGCCATGAAGGCGCAGGCATCGTCGTCGACATAGGTCCGGGCGTGACCACGCTGAAAAAGGGCGACCATGTCATCCCGCTCTACACGCCGGAGTGCCGGCAATGCAAGTTCTGCCTGTCGCGCAAAACCAATCTGTGCCAGCTGATCCGCGGCACCCAGGGCAAAGGCCTGATGCCGGACTCCACCAGCCGGTTCAGCCTGGACGGCAAGCCGCTGTTCCACTACATGGGCACCAGCACCTTCAGCAACTACACGGTGGCACCGGAGATTTCGCTGGCCAAGATCCGCGAAGACGCGCCATTCGACAAGGTCTGCTACATCGGTTGTGGCGTCACCACTGGCATCGGTGCGGTCATCTTCACCGCGAAGGTCGAAGCCGGCGCGAACGTCGTGGTGTTCGGCCTTGGCGGCATCGGGTTGAACGTGATCCAGGGTGCGAAGATGGTGGGTGCCGACAAGATCATCGGCGTCGACCTGAACCCGGCGCGCGAAGCGATGGCACGCAAATTCGGCATGACCCACTTCATCAACCCGAAGGACATCGAAGCCAACGGCGGCAATATCGTCGATGCCATCGTCCAGCTTACCGACGGCGGCGCCGACTACAGCTTCGAGTGCATCGGCAACACCAAGGTGATGCGCCAGGCGCTGGAGTGCACACACAAGGGCTGGGGCCGAAGCATCATCATCGGCGTCGCCGAAGCCGGTGCCGAGATCAGCACGCGGCCGTTCCAGCTCGTCACCGGCCGTCATTGGGAAGGCTCGGCCTTCGGCGGCGCCCGCGGCCGCACCGACGTGCCGAAGATCGTCGACTGGTACATGGAGAACAAGATCAACATCGACGACCTGATCACCCACACCATGCCGCTCGAAGACATCAACAAGGGCTTCGATCTGATGAAACGCGGCGAGTCGATTCGCGGCGTGGTCATCTACTGATGGCCGACCTGTTCGAAGTGACCGCCGAGCATCGGTGTGTCGGCGGCATGCAGCGCTTCTACAAGCACGACTCGACGCAAATCGGGCTGCCGATGCGCTTCGCGGTGTTCCTGCCACCGCAAGTGCAGGCATCGAAGGTTCCCGCCCTGCTGTACCTCGCGGGCCTGACCTGCACCGAAGAGACCTTCCCGATCAAGGCCGGCGCGCAGCGCAAGGCCGCTGAACTGGGCCTGGCGCTGATTGCACCGGACACCAGCCCGCGCGGGGCCAACATCCCCGGTGAAAGCGACAGCTGGGATTTCGGCGTCGGTGCCGGCTTCTACATCGACGCCACCCAGGCTCCCTGGAATCGGCATTGGCGCATGGAAAGCTGGCTGATGGAGGAATTTCTGCCACTGCTGGTCAACCACCTGCCGATCGATGGACAACGCATCGGCGTCTTCGGCCACTCCATGGGCGGTCACGGCGCGCTGACGCTGGCGTTGCGACATCCCGAACGCTTCAAATCGGTTTCAGCGCTGGCACCGATCTGCGCACCAACCCGCTGCCCCTGGGGCGAAAAAGCCCTTACCGGCTACCTGGGGAGCGACCAGACCCACTGGGCCGACCACGACGCCACCGAGCTGATGTCCCGTCAAGCCCAGGCGCCATGGCCCGAAGGCCTGCTGATCGACCAGGGCCTTGCCGACAAATTTCTTGCCGAACAACTGCATCCGCACCTGTTCGAGGCGGCTTGCAAACACGTGCGGCAGCCGCTGACCCTGCGCACGCACGAAGGGTATGACCACGGGTACTTCTTCATCCAGAGTTTCAACGACGACCATCTTGTGCATCACCATCGAATCTTGAATTCTGCCGGGTAAAGGATGGCCGGCTTCGAAGCCGGACGGCACCTGAGGGTGGTGGCTCTACTTCGCTACACCGGTCACCCGGCATCCGCCGCTGCGAACCACTGCTGCCTGCCGTCACAGCGCGCTTGCCAAACCAAGCCATACAAGGCCAAAGTAGAATTCGTTGAACTATTCATGAACAATTCAGATGAGTTCCCCTCTTTACCCTTCCAGCGACGGCGTGGGCAGCGATATGGAGCGCGCTCTCTCAAGCGGACCACGAACGGCCGCGCAACTGACGGCGGCGCTCGGAATCAGCCAACCAACGCTTTCGCGAAGTATTCGCGAACGCGCGCAAAGAGTGTTGAGCTTCAGGGTCACCGGGCAGCGGACGCCGCAGTACGGGCTGTTGCGGCAGTTGCCGATGGGCCTCAACCCGCGCCAGCACATCCACCGATACCTCGTCAAGGGCCACATCAGGCCGTTCGCGGATGTCGAGTTTCTGGCCGGCGGCGCCACCTTGGAAAGGGCTGGCAACATCACCACGCTGTACGAGGGGCTGCCGCCATACATGGCGTTCGCGGCGCCGTCGGGCTTCCTGGGACACATGCTGGCCCAGGAAGCAGCCCGCTCCCA
>JBBRID010000151.1:0-8471 GCA_038221635.1 Burkholderiales bacterium | reverse complement strand
TACAAAAGCCACTTGGCCCCCTCGAGGGAATGGGGTGAAGCCGCTTCGGTGGTTGGTCAAAGCTCAACCGCCGCCATCACTTGTGCCACCGCCGCAGTCAGCTTCTTCCCGTACGGTACATGCAGGAACTCATTCGGGCCGTGGGCATTGCTTTTCGGCCCGAGCACGCCGCACACCATCATCTGGGCCGATGGGAACATCGCCTGCAGCATGCTCATCAGCGGAATGGTGCCGCCTTGCCCGATGTAGCCGCAATTCTCACCAAAGTGGGCCTGCGAGGCCGAATGCAGTGCTCGCTCAAGCCACGGCGCGAGTGACGGCGCGTTCCAGCCAGTCGCACCCGATGCGCCGACCCGGCCATCGGCGTTGAAGGTCACCTTGGCGTTGTAAGGCGCGTTGTCCTCGAGCAGCGCCTTCAGGTCCATCGCAGCCTGGTTCCCGTCGATCAGCGGCGGCAGCCGCAGACTGAGCTTGAACGCGGTGTAGGGCCGCAGCACGTTGCCCGCATTCTTCAGCTCGGGAAAGCCGTCGACGCCGGTCACGCTCAGCGTCGGCCGCCAGGTGCGGTTCAACAGCGCCTCGGTCGGATCAGTGGTGGTAGGCAGTGTCAGGCCGCCATCGGCGCCGCAGGCCCAGGGAAAGCGTTTCCATACCTCGTCGCCCAGGATCTGCGCGGTGGCGCGGGTCTGTTCGACGCGTTCGGTCGGGATCTCGCAATGCAGGCTCTGCGGCAACAAGCGGCCGGTCTTGGAGTCTTCCAGACGGTCGAGCACCTGGCGCAGGATGCGAAAACTCGACGGCACCAGCCCGCTCGAGTCGCCCGAGTGAATTCCCTCGGTGAGAATCTCCACCTTCAAGGTGCCGGTCACGTTGCCGCGCAGGCTGGTGGTGAGCCACAGCTGGTCGTAGTTGCCAGCACCACTGTCGAGGCAGACGACGAGGCCGACCTTGCCCAGCCTGGGCTTCAGTGCGTCGACATAGGCCGGCAGATCGAAGGAGCCGCTTTCCTCGCAGCTTTCGATCAGGCCGACACAGCGCGGACGTGTTATCCCTTGTGCGTCAAGCGCCTTGATTGCGGTGATGGCAGCATAAACCGCATAGCCGTCGTCGGCGCCGCCGCGGCCATACAACAAGCCATTCTCGAATTTCGGCGTCCACGGTCCGAGGTCTTTGCGCCAACCGGTGAATTCGGGTTGTTTGTCGAGGTGGCCGTACAGGCAGATCGTTTGCGAGTCGGCTTCGTTGCCGCCGGGGCGGGTCGCCGGCACCTCGAAGAAGATCACCGGTGTACGCCCTTCCAGGCGGATAACCTCCAGTTTCAGGCCGACCACTTGCTGGCGCTCGACCCAGGCCGCGGCATCGCGAACCACCCGGTCGATGTAACCATTGGCCGCCCAGTCGGCGTCGAACATCGGGCTCTTCGCCGGTATCTCGATGTAACTGGTCAGGGCGGGGACGATTTCGTCATCCCAGACCCGATTGACCTGCGCGGCAATCGCAACAGCCTCGTCGGGCTGGACCGGAAGATGGGGATCGCGTGCATTCATCAGGAGGCTCCTTGGTGGCTGGGTCCGAGTGTAGGACTTTGGCAACGTGGAAATGCCGAACAAGAATCTGTCCGGCAAGTGTCGGTCAGGCTACGCGCTGGCGCCTGACTCGTTTTCAGCGAATCCCTGAGTCCGGCCGGCTTGTCGCCGACACCGGAGCCGACGACCCGACCCAGCCCCCACCCAAGACCTTGTAGACATTGACCCGGTTCTGCAATCGCAGAGCCTGTACCTGTACCAGCGCCTGCTGCGCGGCGAACAACGAACGCTGGGCGTCGAGGATGTCGAGGTAACTCGATACGCCATTTCGATAGCGCAGATCGGCGAGCCTGAAACGCGTTTGTTCGGCAGCGGTTTGTGCGGTCTGCGCACGCAGCTGCTCGCTCAGCGTTGCCTGGCCGGCGAGGTTATCGGCGACTTCCCGAAAAGCGGTCTGGATCGATTTTTCGTACTGGGCGGTCGCGGTTTCGCGGGTCAGTCTGGCCGATTCGAGATTGGCCTTGTTGCGACCCGAATCGAAGATCGGAAGCAGCAACTGCGGCACGAACGACCAGGCAAACTGCCCAGCACTGAACAAGGACGAAAGCTCGTTACTGGCGACGCCGGCGCTCGCGGTCAGCGAGATGCGCGGGAAAAACGCCGCGCGCGCCGCGCCGATGTTGGCGTTGGCAGCGATCATCTGCTGCTCGGCGGCGCGCACGTCCGGCCTGCGGATCAGCAGTTCGGATGGCAGGCCGGCAGGCAATTCGGCCAGCTCCGCGGCATCAATCACGGTTCCCAGCGGCCTCAGCGGCGGCAGATCGGCTGGCAGCGGCTGGCCAACCAGCAGCACCAGCGCGTTTTCATCCAGCGCACGTTGGCGCGTCTGCTGTGCAAGTGCGACCTTCGCGCCTTCCAGCAGCGATTCGGCCTGGCGCACGTCGAGCTCCGATGAGGCGCCGTTGTCGAACTTGAGCTGCGTCAGCTTCATCGACTCCTGGCGGGTCTGCAAGGTCCGCCGCGTCACGTCGAGCAAGGCTTCGTCGGCCTGCATCGCGAGGTGCGCTTGTGCAATGGCCGCAATCAGACTGATCTGCACCGCCTTGCGGGCTTCATCGGTGGCCAGCAGTTGGGCCCGGGCGGCCTCGCTGAGGCTGCGGATCCGACCGAAGAAGTCGATCTCCCACGCGGAGATCTGCAGGCCGGCGCTGTAGCTGCTGACCTGGCCGTTGGCGCCCGGTGCGCTGCTGGCTGCAAGCCCGGCGCCGACGGTCGGCAACTGATCCGCCTGGCGCACTTGCAATAGGGCTCGGGCATGATCGATGGCCAGGACGGCTAGCCGCAGATCACGGTTCGAATCGAGCGCCAGCGAGATCAGGCTCTTCAGGCGGGTATCGACAAAAAACTCCTGCCAGGCGATATCGGCCAGCGCCTTGCCGGAGGCGTCGGTCGGCAGCGGATAAATGGTGGCGACCGGCAGCGGTGGTCGCTTCAACTCGGGAATCATGGTGCCGCAACCGGCGAGCAGCAGCGCAGAGCCGACCAGCAGCGCCAGCGCGCTGCGTTTTCTGCTCGATGGGTGGTTGATGTCGAGGCGCTTCATGCCTTGCCCTCCGCCACGGTCGGCGCTGCCGCTGCTGGCTCGTCTGCCGGAATCGGTGGCGGCGCCTTGAAGAAGCGGCGCACCACGACGAAGAAGATCGGTACGAAAAATACCGCCAGCAAGGTGGCCGTCACCATGCCGCCCAACACGCCGGTCCCGATCGCGCGCTGGCCGGCCGAACCGGCGCCGCTGGCAAGTACCAGGGGCAATACGCCCAGCATGAAGGCCATCGAGGTCATCAGGATCGGACGGAAGCGCAGATGGGCGGCTTCAAGCACCGCTTCGATCGCGCCGCGTCCCTGGGCCTGCAGATCCTTCGCAAACTCGATGATCAGCACCGCATTCTTGGCCGACAAACCGATGATGGTGATCAGTCCGACCTTGAAATAGATATCGTTCTGCAAACCGCCGATGCTGCCGCCCAGCAATACGCCGAGCACGCCCAGCGGCACCACCAGAATGACCGCCAGCGGAATCGACCAGCTTTCGTACAACGCTGCCAAGGCAAGAAAAACCGCCAGCAGCGAGAACCCGAGCAGCACGAACACCTGCGCACCCGACAGCTTTTCTTCGCGCGTCAGACCTGTCCATTCATAGGCAAAGCCGGGCGGCAGCTGGCTGGCCAGCCGCTCCATCTCGGCAATCGCCGCGCCGCTGCTGTAGCCCGGCGCCGCCTGGCCCGAAATGCGCATCGCCGGAAAGCCGTTGTAACGAACGGTCTGCGCGGGGCCGACCACCCAGCGCGTGGTCGCAAATGCCGACAGCGGCACGGCTTGCCCCTTGTTGTTCATGACATTGATGCGCAGCAGGTCGTCGGGTTGCATGCGAGCCGGTGCGTCGGCTTGAACCACCACGCGCTGCAGGCGTCCGCGGCTGGGGAAGTCGTTCACATAGCTCGATCCGAGCGTCGTCGAAATTGCTGAATTGATCGAGTCGAACGCAACGCCGAGCGCGTTGGCCTTGTCGCGATCGATGTCGAGTTGCAACTGTGGCGAATCTTCCAGGCCATCGGGGCGCAGGCCGGTGACGATCTTGCTTTGCGACGCCATGCCGAGCAACTGATTGCGCGCTGCCAGCAAGGCGTCGTGGCCGTTGCCGCCGCGGTCCTGCTGGCGGAACGAGAAGCCCGATGCGGTGCCCAGTTCAGGAATCGGCGGTGGGCTGAGCGGAAAGATGAACGCATCCTTGACGCCCATCATCGCGCCGAAGGTGCGACCAGCCACTGCCTGTGCGGAGTGCTCCGGGCCGCTGCGTTCATCCCAGGGTTTCAAGGGAACAAACGCGAGCGCCGCATTCTGGCCGGTGCCCGAGAAACTGAATCCGAGCACGCTCACCATGCTCTGCACCTCGGGCTGCTTCAGCACGAAACCTTCGACCTGCTGCATCACCTCGAGCGTGCGATTTCGGGTGGCGCCCGGCGGCAATTGCACGTTGACGATCAGGTAACCCTGGTCTTCAGCCGGCAGAAACGAAGTCGGCATGCGCTGGAACATCCAGGCCACCACCGCGGCGATCGCCACGTAGATGATCAGATAACGTCCGGCCTTGCGCAGGATACGCGCCACCAGACCTTCATAGCCTTTGGCGGTGCGGGTGAAGCCACGGTTGAACCAGCCGAAAAAGCCGCCCTTGGCGTGGTGATGGCCGGCCTCGACCGGCTTCAACAAGGTGGCGCACAGGGCCGGCGTCAACGACAGGGCCAGAAATGCGGAGAACGCGATCGAGCTGACCATCACCGCTGAAAACTGCCGGTAGATGTTGCCCACCGATCCGGAGAAAAACGCCAACGGGACAAACACCGAGATCAGCACCACCGTCACGCCGATGATCGCGCCGGAGATCTGACCCATCGCCTTGCGCGTGGCCTGGCGTGGCGACAGGCCTTCCTCGCTCATGATGCGTTCGACGTTTTCGACCACGACGATCGCGTCATCGACGACGATGCCGATCACCAGCACCATCGCAAACATCGTCAGCACGTTGATCGAAAAGCCCAATGCAAGCAGAACCGCGAGGGTGCCGAGCAGTGCAATCGGCACGACGATGGTCGGAATGATCGTGTAGCGAATGTTCTGCAGGAACAGGAACATCACCAGGAAAACCAGCACCATCGCCTCGAGCAGGGTTACGACGACCTGACGGATCGAGATGTCGACAAATTTCGAACTGTCGTACGGGATCGAGTATTTGACGTCGGGCGGGAAGAACTTCGACAACTCCTCCATCCGCACCTTCACCGCCTTCGCGGTGGCCAGCGCGTTGCCGGTGGCCGACAGCTGCACGCCGATGCCCGTCGACGGCTTGCCATTCAGGCGCGCGGACGTGCCGTACGACTGTGCGCCGAGTTCGATACGCGCGACATCGCGCAGACGCACGGTCGAACCGTCCTGGTTGGCGCGCAAGACGACGTTGCCGAACTGCTCGGTGGTCGACAGCTGGCCGTTCACGACGACAGTGGCGAAGATCGATTGACCGGGCAGGTTCGGCAGATCGCCAATGGTGCCGCTGGAGACCTGCGCGTTCTGGGCTCGGATCGCCGCACTGACGTCGGTCGCCGACAGGTTGTAGCCGACCAGTTTTGCCGGATCGATCCAGATCCGCATCGCGCGTTCGGTGCCGAACAGCTGTGCCTGGCCGACGCCGGGCACGCGTTGCAGTTCAGGCAGCACGCTGCGGGCCGCATAGTCACCCAAGGCAACCGGCGTATAGGCCGGATTGTCGGAAGACAGAATCGTGAACAACAGGAAGTTGGAGCGCGCCTTGTCGACCCGCACGCCTTGCTGAACCACGGCGGCCGGCAAGCGCGGCGTGGCGCGGCCGAGACGGTTCTGCACGTCGACCTGCGCCAGTTCGGCATTGGTTCCGGGCTCGAAGCTCAGCGTGATCGAACCGCTGCCGTCGGACTGCGATACCGATTCGGTATAGATCAGGCCGGGCGAACCGTTCATCTCGCGCTCGATGACGCTGATCACACTGTCTTCGAGCGTCTGCGCCGAGGCGCCAGGATAGGCGGTGTTGATGACGATCGATGGCGGGGCTACCGACGGGTATTGGGCGATGGGCAATTGCGTGACCGCGACCCCGCCGAGGACCAGGATGAACAGCGCGATCACCCACGCGAAGATCGGGCGGTCGATAAAGAATTTGGCCAACATCGTGCGGCCCCGTTCAACTCTTGCCGGCAGATGCGGCCGGCTTGGCTGCGCCCGCGGCGGCAGGGGCCGAGGCGCCTGCCGCTGCCGCACCGCTGGCAGCGGCGGCATAAGGTACTGGCTTGACCGGTGCCCCTGGCACCATCATCTTCTGGAAACCCGAGACGATGACCTTCTCACCGGCCTTCAGCCCGTCGGTGACCAGCCATTGGTTGTCCTGCGAAGAGGCGATCTTGATCTCCCGCTTTTGTGGCTTGTTGTCGGCACCGACGACGAGCACGGTGTCACCGGTCTCGGCGCGCGTCACCGCCTGTTGCGGCAGCAGCACGGCATTGCTCACCTCGGCCTGTTGCAGGCGCACCCGCACATACATCCCGGGCAACAGCAGGCGTTCGGGGTTCGGCAGTTCGGCGCGCAGCGTGACCTGGCCCGACGTCGGGTCGACCGTCTGGTCGGTGAACAGCAACTTGCCGGCATGCCGGTAGTCGCTGCCGTCTTCGAGCAGCACATGGACCTCGGCACCCTGCCCGTTGCCGCGGGCCTGCACTTTGCCACTGGCGAGTGCACGGCGCAGTCGCAAGACTTCGGCCGTGCTCTGCGTGAAATTGACATAGAGCGGGTCGATCTGCTGAACCACCGCGAGCTGAGTCGCCTCGCCTTGGCCGACCAGCGCACCTTCGGTCACCAGCGATCGGCCGATGCGGCCGCTGATCGGCGACGTCACCTGGGCATAGCCCAGATTGATCTGCGCATTGCGCAAGGCTGCACGGGCGACCGACCGGTCGGCCTCGGCCGTTTTCTGCGCTGCCACGGCGTTGGCATAGTCCTGCTTGCTGATCGCATTGGCCTCGACCAGTGGCTTGTAGCGCTCGACCGTCGCGCTCATCTGCGCGACCATGGCCTCGCTGCGCGCCAACTGCGCTTTCGCGCTGTCGGCGCTGGCACGGTACGGTGCCGAATCGATGGTGAACAGCGCTTGGCCGGCCTTCACATCGCTGCCTTCACGAAACAGGCGTTTCTGCAGGATGCCGGCAGCGCGCGCCCTGACTTGGGCGACGCGAGAGGCTTCGAGGCGTCCCGGCAACTCGTTGCTCAGGCCGACCGTGGTCGGTGCCACGGTAACCACGCCGACTTCTGGGGGCGGCATGGCCGGCTTGCCGCCTGCGCCCGCCCCGGCGGCTGCATTGCCGGGCTTGTCGCCACAGGCTGCGAGCAGCAGCAAGGTCGAGATCAACCGCAGCCCACCTAAGCCGATTCGCTTTGTATTGGGCCGACGGTGCGGGCGCACATCCGTGGGATACGTGTGAAAGGGGGCACGGTTGGCCATTGTGGGGCTCTCGCGCAATAGCCGATGCCCAGCACTGGTGCAGGGCCGGGCGCAGCATTCGTTGGATGAATTCGTGCGTTCGGACCAAGGGTAATCCTTGATCCTGATTTGAAGGGGTGGAGTATACATACAATGATGAATGTATGTTGAGAGGGCCACCCGCACCCCATGGCACGCCGAACCAAGCAGGACGCCCAGGCGACCCGCGATCATCTGCTCGATACCGCTGAGCGCGTATTTCTCGAACGCGGCGTCTCGCGCACGTCTCTGCATGACCTGGCAGCGGCTGCCGGCGTGACCCGTGGCGCGATCTACTGGCATTTCCACGACAAGGCCGATCTGTTCAACGCGATGATGAGCCGGGTCAGCCTGCCGATGGAGGAGGCACTCGAGCGCAGCGCCGAACCATCGCCCGACGCCCTGGCGCAACTGCGGGCCTCGTTCATTGGCGTGCTCGACAAGCTGGTCGCCGATCCGCAGGTGCAGCGCTTGTTCGAGATCGCGATGCACAAGGTCGAATATGTGGACGAGATGAGCGAGGTGCGCAAACGCCACCTGGCGGTTCGCAACGACTGCATGGCCAGCGTGACGCGTGCGTTGGGGATTGCGATGGGCCAGGGGCAGATCGCGCAACGGATGTTGCCGGCGGATGCGGCGATCGGCTTGCACGCCTTGATCGATGGCCTGATCCAGAACTGGATCCTCGATCCGCAGGCCTTCGATCTGCGCCAGGTCGGCGAGCAGGTGCTCGACGCTTATCTGAGAGGGATGGCGCCGCTGCCGCTGGTCGGTGGCGATGAGCTGGCCAGCAGCAATTGCTCCAGGCAGTGCTCGCGCACACCGTAGAAATCCTTGATCTCGCG
>JBBRID010000150.1:0-8524 GCA_038221635.1 Burkholderiales bacterium | reverse complement strand
TGCCGGCGCAGAACTCAAGCCTGCGCTCGGCGCTGATGGGTAACAAGGTCTATATCGACCGTCTGATGGAAGTCAGTGAAAAACTCGGCAGCTGGATCGAGACCGCGCAGGCCGACGGTTCGCTCGACAAGACATTGCCGGGCGAGGTCATCCTCTACACCTTGTTCGCGAGGGCCTGTGACCCGGTGCTCGGTTTGCTGAAAGCTGGCGGGCAATTCGACGACGAACGAATAATGATGATGCTGCTCGGCACCTGTTTCGACGGGCTCGCCGGCCGCTGAGCAGCGCGGCGCCGCGATGGTCGGCGTCAGCGAATCAGCAGGACCGGCGTCTTGCTGTGTGCAATCACCCGGTTGGTGACCGACCCCATCACCAGATTGCCAAGCGCACTGTGACCGTGTGAGCCCATGATCAGCAGATCGTATTTGCCGCTGTCGGCGGTGCGTGCGATCACATCGGCTGCGCTGCCGACCTTGTTCAGGAATTGGGTCTCGATGCCTTGTTTCTTGAAAAATGTGCGAATCGGTTTGAAGACACGCTCGCTTTCTTCGTCGTGATAATTCTTCAGCATCTCGCGATCGAAGATCGCGCTGGCTCGTGGCGGCAACGCTGCGGACACGTTCAATGCGGTGTATTGGTGTCCGCTGCCCAGAAATTCATCGTGGGCCGCGATGTAGGCAAGCATGTGCTTTGTATAGGCGCTGCCGTCGACAGCAATCAGAATTTTCATGGTCGTCTCCTTCTATGCAAGCCTTGAGTTTGACATGGGTGCTCCGGGCACCGGTTTGCGCCAGCGCAAGGGAAGAGCCCCCGGCCGTCGACCCTGTTGCGAAGACGATTCCGCTTTGCCGGCTGGTTCCGATCGCCTGATTGCGCGCGGGGCGCGCTACTCGCTCAGGCGTCGACCGTTAGCAGTCCGTCGTAGCCTTCGGTTTCTCCACGATGCGAGTGCCCGCGCGCATTGCAGACCACCCGGGTATTGCCACGAGCGTGTTCGACCACGTAGTCTTGGCGGCAATGCAGGTGGCCGTGAATCCACAACTGCGCGGCCGGCAGCAGGTCGTCGTCGGCATTGCAGAAGCTGGCCGTGCCGGGCTGGCTGCCATATCGGGGATCGGCGCTGCGCAGGCTGGGCGCATAGTGGGTGATGACGACGGTGCGGTCCCAGTCGCCGTTTGCTGACCCGGGCTTTCTGGCCAGCTCGTTTTCCAGCCAGCGACGGCAGGCCAGTGCCTCGTCGCGAACCGCAGCGGCATCGAATACCTGGCCACCACGGGTGGCCTGCATGATGCGCACGTAGTAGGTGGCGGCGCGTAACGCGCGGTCGCGGTCAGCCTCGCCGAACAAATCGAAATCGCTCCATCGCACGCTGCCGACGAAACGCACCAGCTTGCCGGTACGATCCTCCACGATCAGCGACTCGCGTTCGATCAGCTTGATGCCCAGACGCTCGCAGTGGTGGCGCAGGGCAGGCAACGCGTCGTCGAGCTCGCGTTGATCGAACTCATGGTTGCCGGCAATTGCAATGACCGGCACCGGCCAGTCCTTGAACAACTCGAAGCCTTCCCAGCGGCTGCAGATGTCCCCGCCCAGAATCAGCAGTTCGGCGTCTGCTGCCGGTTCGGGCCGAAATTGCTCGGTCTCCAAATGCAGGTCCGACAGCAGCTGGATTCGCATTACCGTCGCGTGCGAAAGCCGGCGCCTTGCGCGCGGAAGGTCCGGGTCATTTGCCGTGGCAATGCTTGTATTTTTTCCCGCTTGCGCAATGGCATGGATCATTGCGGCCCAGTTTGGGTCCTTCGCGCTGAACGGTGTCAACGTGATAACGCGCATCACGGGTCAGGTCGGACAGATCGGCGACGGTGATGACGAGTTCCTCGATCGCATCGTCCAGGCTGAGCAGCGGAAATTCTCGATCGAGCGTTTCCACGACTTCGCGCTCCTCGACGCTTTGTGTCGGCAGATGCCGAAAAAGCCGGGCGACGGCGACCGACACCGCGTCGTCAGGCAGCTCGAGCAGCGCGGGAAAGCAAGCGGTGGCATGGTGGAAGCCGGCAGCCCATGGCATCAGCGCCCGCGAGATCGGACTCAGGTCGGCTCCCGGATCAGCGCTTTCCTCGGGTGCGCCGGCTTTCTCCTCATCTGCAGCCGCCTCGTCATCGGGCTCGAGCACCAGCGGATCGAACCAGCCGTCTTCCACCATGGCGCGGTTCAAGGCGTCATGGCGACGGGTCGTCAGTTCGGTGCACCGCGCGAGCCACGCGGAGTCATATCCATCCGGCAGCGGACGGCTGTCGAAATCGAATACTGCCGGCAGCCATTGCGCGGTCTCGATCAGCACTGGTTGCACCAGCACGCCGCACAGGAAGCCGTCGAGCATCACGACGTCCAGCGGCTCCAGAGGCTCGGGGGTGTCTGCCAGCAACTCGTCCAATTCGGCAAACTCGGCGTCGCTGAGGTCACGCGACGTCTGGTTGCCCGTGCTGGGAATCTGTTCTTGCGGTGTTTTGGCCATCCGCCGATTGTCCACCGGCGGCGTGATTCGGGATCGGCCGGTCTTCATCAGCATCAAATCAGCCAGTGTTTACCCTTGAAGCGATGTTGAGCCGTGACGAAACACCTTGCCGGCCTTAGACTTCGTTCAGCATTCTGAATCGCGTTCCGGTTGTTGAACTCGCCAGAACTGGCTTGCAATCGATTCCCGGCATGTTTCGCCATCCGCCGCTGCTGAACTCTTCCGACCTTTTCCTGCGTCACTTCTCTTGATCGACTTCGTCAATGCGACAGCCCCCGGTGCCGGCCAAGTGCGTGAATCGGTGTCCGCCGCCCGTCAATCGTCGTGCGCGGTCGTGCCGTCGGTGACGCGCGCAATGGCTTTGCTCGAGCTGCTGGCACAAGAGCGCATGCCGATGACGCTCGCCCGTTTGGCCGGACAACTCGAGTTGCCGAAGAGCAGCGTGCACGCCATCTGCCATACGCTGCTCGGGCTCGGTTACCTGCGCCGGCAAGGAGACGCTGGCTTCTTTCTCGGGCCGGCCGTGATGCCGCTTGCGGATTCCTTTGTCTCCGGCACCGATATCGGGCAGGCTTTCAACGCGGTCTGGGACGACATGGGAGTCCCGCCCGAGGAAACCATGATCCTGTCGGTGCTCAATGGCGCGGACGTCGTCTATCTTGCCGCGCGCGCCGGCTCGCGTCCGCTCGGGCTCGCGTTTCGTGTCGGCATGCGGCTGCCTGCCAATCTGGCGGCGTCGGGCCGCGCGATGCTGGCCCATCTGCCGGCCAAAGACGTGCTGGCGCTTTACGCTTCTGCTCGTCCCGTCGCGCCGGTCACCACGGGCCAGCCGCCCACACTTGAGCAGCTGGCCGCAGAACTCGCGGCGACGCGCGATCGCGGCTACAGCGTCGACGACGAGGGTGTGCGTGCAGGCGTGTTCTGCATCGGCGCACCGGTGTTCGATGCGTTTTCGGCAGTGGTGGCCGGCGTGGGCATCTGCATGCAGAAGGCCGCGCTCGACGATCAGACGTTGGCGCGACACACGGATACCGTTCAGCGGGTGGCCGCTGCGCTGTCGCGTCGCCTCGGGCTGCGGCTGCCGGCGGCGGCTGCTGTGGAGAAGTCGCTTTGATTCGCACGCCGATGTGCTCCGAATTGCCGAACCCCTTCGACGTGCGAAAGGCCTCATGAACTCAGACATCATCCTTGAAACGCGCAAGTTGACGAAGGAGTTCAAAGGCTTCGTCGCGGTGGATCAGGTCGACCTGAAGGTCCGGCGCGGGACCATTCATGCGCTGATCGGGCCGAATGGCGCCGGCAAGACCACCTGCTTCAATCTGCTGACCAAATTTCTGAAGCCGACCAGCGGTGCAATTCTGTTCAACGGCACCGACATCACCGGCGAGACATCGGCACACATCGCGCGTCGCGGCATCATCCGGTCGTTCCAGATTTCGGCAGTGTTTCCGCATTTGACGGTGCTCGAGAATGTTCGCGTTGCGCTGCAACGCAAGCTCGGCACCTCATTCCACTTCTGGCGACCGGAAAGCAGCCTGAAGAAGCTCGATTCGCATGCGCTTGAACTGCTCGGCTCGGTCGATCTGGCGGACGCCGCAGCGACGCTGACCGCCGACCTCAGTTACGGGCGCAAGCGCTCGCTCGAAATCGCCACCACGCTGGCGATGGAGCCCGAGTTGATGCTGCTGGACGAACCGACGCAGGGAATGGGCCTGGAGGATGTCGACCGCATCCGGCGGCTGATCAAGCAGGTTGCGGCGAACCGAACGGTGCTGATGGTTGAACACAACATGAGCGTGGTGTCGAGCATCGCCGACACGATCACCGTCTTGCAGCGCGGCGCCACGCTGGCCGAAGGCCCCTATGAGGTGGTTTCCGCCAACCCGGCGGTGATTGAAGCCTACATGGGCAGCGCCAGCACCGAACTGGTGGGAGCGCACTGATGGCCGCGAAGCCGCATCTCGAAGTACGCGACCTGCAGGGCTGGTACGGTGAATCACACGTGCTGCACGGCGTCAATTTCGATGTCAACGAAGGCGAGGTGGTGACCCTGCTCGGTCGCAACGGTGCTGGCCGAACCAGCACCATGCGCGCAATCATGGGCCTGATCGGCAGCCGCAAGGGCTCGGTCAAGGTGCTCGGGCAGGAGACCATCGCGATGGCGCCGCACCGCATAGCCCGGTTAGGCATCGGCTACTGTCCTGAAGAGCGCGGCATTTTCTCGAGCCTGAGCGCCGAGGAAAACCTGATGCTGCCGCCCGAGCTCGCCAAGGGCGGCATGAGCGTCGATGAGATCTACGCGATGTTTCCGAACTTGGCTGAGCGCAAGCACAGCCAGGGCACGCGGCTGTCGGGCGGCGAGCAGCAGATGTTGGCGGTGGCGCGGATCCTGCGCACCGGCGCGCGCTTGTTGTTGCTCGACGAAATATCCGAAGGTCTGGCGCCGGTCATTGTGCAGAAGCTCGCCGAGATGGTCCTCATGCTGCGCAGCAAGGGCTACACCATCGTGATGGTCGAACAGAACTTTCGCTTCGCCGCACCGTTGGCTGACCGCTTCTTCGTGATGGAACACGGCGTCATCCAGCAGGAATTTACCCAAGCCCAGCTGCCCGACCGACTCGAGCAACTGCACGAAGCCCTCGGCGTCTGAGCCTGTTTTTTCGCCGAACGCAAGTCCACCCCTTTACCCCCAGGAGCAACCATGAAACTGAAGAAAATTAGCGCCGTCTGCGGCGCCGCATTGGCTACCGCGCTACTGACCGCCACACCGGCGCAGGCGCAGATCTCGGGCGACACGATCAAGATCGGCTTCATCACCGACATGTCCGGCCTGTACGCCGACATCGATGGCCCGGCGGGTGCCGAGGCGATCAGGATGGCGATTGCCGCGATGGGTGGCAACATCAATGGCAAGAAGATCGAGTTGATGGTCGCCGACCACCAGAACAAGGCCGACATCGCTGCCACCAAGGCGCGCGAGTGGTTCGACACCGAAGGCATGGACATGCTGATCGGTGGCACCAGCTCGGGCACCAATCTGGCAATGGCCAAGATCGCCGCGCAGAAGAAGAAGCCCTTCCTGTCGGTCGGTGCCGCCACCTCGGCGCTGACCAACGACCAGTGCTCGCCCTATACCGTTCATTGGGCCTACGACACGGTGGCCCTGGCCAAAGGTACCGGCAACGCGGTGGTGAAGGCGGGCGGCAAGACCTGGTATTTCCTGACCGCCGACTACGCGTTCGGCGAGGCCTTGCAGAACGATACCTCGGCGATCGTGAAGGCGGCTGGCGGAACCATTGTCGGGTCGGTCAAGCACCCGCTGTCGGCCAGCGACTTCTCGTCGTTCATGCTGCAAGCGCAATCGAGCAAGGCACAGATCCTGGGCCTGGCGAATGCTGGCGGCGACACGGTCAATTCGATCAAGGCGGCGAATGAATTCGGCGTCACCAAGACGATGAAGCTGGCCGGGCTGCTGATGTTCATCAACGACATCCACTCGCTGGGCCTGAAGGCGACTCAGGGCATGTACCTGACCGACAGCTGGTACTGGAACCGCGACCCTGAAACCCGGGCCTGGAGCCGCACCTTCTTCGAGAAGATCAAGCGGATGCCGTCATCGGTGCAGGCCGGCGACTATTCGGCCGCTTTTCAGTACCTGACCGCCGTCAAGGCGATCGGCAGCGACGATGGCGACAAGGTGCTGGCGCAGATGCGCAAGACCAAGATCAACGACATCTTCGCCACTGGCGGCTACATCCGCGAGGACGGCCGCATGGTGCACGACATGTACCTGATGCAGGTCAAGACCCCGGCCGAGTCGACCGAGCCGTGGGACTACTACAAGATCTCCGCGACGATGAAGGGCGATGCCGCGTGGACCACCAAGGCCGAGTCGAAGTGCCCGCTCTGGAAATGAGGCACGGCTGACGCGCGCCGGCCGCTTCCCGCCAAACGATCGGCGGGTCCAGCTGGTCACGTCGCGTCGGCCATCGATTCCCACTAGGCGGCAGGTTTCAAAGACCTGCCCGCCCGGTGCCACTGCTGAACCGCACGTCCGCTCCACCGATCCTTTCGCCAATCCGCCATGGACATCTTCGGCATACCGATTCAAGCCTTTCTCGGGCAGTTGCTGCTCGGCCTGGTCAATGGCTCGTTCTACGCGATGCTGAGCCTTGGCCTTGCGGTCATCTTCGGCTTGCTGGGCATCGTCAATTTCGCGCACGGCGCGTTGTACATGATCGGCGCATATGTTGCGTGGATCGGCATGGACAAGTTCGGCATCAACTATTGGGTCTCGCTTGTCGTGGCACCACTGGTCGTCGGTGCGCTGGGCGTGCTGATCGAGCGCACGATGCTCAAGCACCTTTACAAGATCGATCCGATCTACGGCTTGTTGCTGACCTTCGGCCTGGCACTGATCGCTGAAGGCGTATTTCGCGACCAGTTCGGCGTTTCCGGCCAGAGTTACCCTGTGCCTGATCTGTTGCGTGGCGCCACCGATCTCGGTTTCATGATCTTGCCCAATTACCGCGGCTGGATCGTCTTCGCCTCGCTGACCATCTGCCTGAGCACCTGGTTCCTGATCGAGCGCACGCGGCTGGGAGCGTATTTGCGTGCCAGCACTGAGAACCCGGCGCTGGTGCAGGCCTTCGGCATCAACGTGCCGATGATGGTGATGTTGACCTATGGCGCAGGTGCCGCACTGGCCGCACTGGCGGGTGTACTGGCCGCACCGGTTATCCAGGTGACGCCGCTGATGGGCAGCAACCTGATCATCATCGTTTTCGCGGTGGTGGTGATCGGCGGCATGGGATCAATCCTCGGATCGATCCTGACGGGGCTTGCGCTGGGCCTCATCGAGGGCCTGACCAAGGTGTTTTATCCGGAGGCTTCGAGCATCGTCGTATTCGTGATCATGGCGATCGTGCTGATGTTCCGGCCGGCCGGTTTGTTTGGCAAGGAACAATGATGACGGGCGCCACTGACGTTTCTGCCGCCGCTCGACGGGGCCGCATGGTTTGGCTGGTCGGCCTGGCGCTGCTGCTGGCGGCTCCGTTTCTCGGCCTGTATCCGGTGTTCATGATGAAGGCGATGTGTTTCGCGATCTTCGCGTGCGCCTTCAACCTGCTGCTCGGCTTCACCGGATTGTTGTCGTTCGGGCATGCCGCGTTTTTTGGTGCTGCAGCTTATATCACCGGCTGGTTGGTTCGTAGCGCCGGCATGACGCCGGAGCTGGGCATTCTGGCGGGCGCAGCATTCGCCGGCGTGATGGGTTTGCTGGTTGGTCTGATCGCGATCCGTCGGCAGGGCATCTATTTCGCGATGGTGACCCTGGCGATGGCGCAGATGGTCTATTTCGTCTGGCTGCAGACGCCGTTCACCGGCGGCGAGGATGGACTGCAGGGCGTACCGCGCGGCAAGCTGTTCGGGCTGCTCGCGCTGAACGAGCCGCTGGTGATGTATTACTTCGTCCTCGCGGTTTTCGTCGCGGTCTTCCTGTTCATCGTGCGCGTCGTGCATTCGCCGTACGGCCAGGTGCTGAAGGCGATCCGCGAGAACGAGCCGCGCGCGATCTCGCTGGGCTATGAGGTCGACCGCTACAAGCTGCTGGCTTTCGTGCTGTCGACCACGCTGGCCGGACTGGCGGGCTCGCTGAAGACGGTGGTGCTCGGTTTCGCGACCCTGAGCGATGCCCACTGGTCGCTGTCCGGCGAGGTCGTTCTGATGACCCTGCTCGGCGGGATGGGCACCTTCGCCGGGCCGGTGATTGGTGCTTTCACGATCATCGGACTGCAGAACTTCCTGGCCGACCGCGTCGGTTCATGGGTCACCGTGATCATCGGCGCTATCTTCGTCTTCTGCGTGCTGGCCTTCCGTCGTGGCATCGTCGGCGAACTGATCGCCTGGGTGCAAAGGCGCAGCACGACTCCGTAGGAGCGGCTTCAGCCGCGCTGCGAGGTTTCGGCGGCAGCTCACGCGCGGCTGAAGCCGCTCCTACGGGGAAACAGC
>JBBRID010000149.1:0-8533 GCA_038221635.1 Burkholderiales bacterium | reverse complement strand
CGTCGAGGGGTGCCCGGCCGCTGCACCGACCGACCGCGGTGACGCCACTGCGGTCATCGCGGTGCTCAGGCTGACGCTGCGACCGCTGCCGCGACGCGTCAGGGGCCGCCGGGTCGCGGCTGCGGCGGCGATGGCGGCCGTGACGCCCGGCGTCACTTCGCAGTCGATGCCGGCCTCGTTCAGCGCTTCGAGTTCTTCTTCGAGGCGGCCGAAGATGCTCGGGTCGCCGCCTTTCAAACGCACCACCATCGACGACTCTGCGGCATGACGAACCAGCAGCGCATTGATGCTGGTCTGCCCGGTGCTGTCGCAGAAGCCGCGCTTGCCGACATCGATCCAGTTGGCCTGCGGCGCGTAGTCACGCAAGGCTGAGTCGGTCAGCGCGTCGTACAAGACCACGTCGGCGCGAGCCAGCTGGCGTGCACCGCGCACCGTGATCAGGTCGGCTGCGCCGGGTCCTGCACCGATGAAATAAACCTTGCCCATCTGCGTGCCTTTTTGGTCAGTGGGTGGATGTCACCAGCAAAGCCCCGCTGGTGCGGTTGCTGGCCGGGTCCACGATGATCAATGCGCCGCCGACGCGGTTGTCGGCATAGGCCTCGACCGACAACGGCTGCTGGGTCTCGATGACGACTTGCCCGATGTCGTTGACCGTCAATTGGTGAGCATCGACCGGCTGCAGGTTCTGGATATCGAGCTGGCTTTCGATCTGCACGATGCGTGCCTGCGTCCATTGATTGCCATGGCGCACCCAGTATTTGCGGCCGACTTGCGCGGGCTCGGTGTCCAGCCAGGCCAGCGTGGCGCTGAAGCGGCGGGTCGGTGTGATCGAGCCGGGGGTCGCGATCCAGTCGCCGCGCGACACGTCGAGCTGGCGGTCGAGCAGCAGACCGGCCGATTGCCCGGCCTCGGCGCTGTCGACGACGGCGCCGGCCAGCCGGACCTCGACGACGACCGCCTGCTCGCCACTCGGTTGCACCTCGATCGAAGTGCCGGCGCTGACCCGGCCGTGCGCGATCCGGCCCCACAAGGTGCGTGGCTGGTTGCCGGTGCCGTCGCCATCGCGGGCGACGTATTGGACCGGGATCGACAGCGCGCCGACCTTGCGTTCCTGCAGCGCCGGCAAAGCCTCGAGCAACTGCAGCAACGAAGGCCCCTGATACCACGATGCCCAGGCATTCAATCCGCCGTGTGCGTGCGCCGGCGCCTGGGTGACGTTGTCACCGCGCAGTGCCGAAACCGGAATCACACCGGCCACCTCGATGCCGGCCTGGCTGGCAAAGGCGAGCAAGGCTGCGCGCGTTTGTTGGTAGGCGAGGCCAGGATCGTCGACCGCGTCGAGCTTGTTGACGGCAAAGACTATGTTCGGAACGCGCAGCAGGTGGGCCAGCAAGGCGTGCCGGCGCGTCTGTGGCAGCAGCGTGATGATGTCGGCGCAGAAGTCGATTTTTGTGATGTCGACCAGCACCACCGCGGCGTCGCTGCCGGCGGCCGCAGTGACCATGTTGCGGGTGTACTGCTCGTGGCCGGGTGCGTCGGCAATGATGAATTTGCGTGTGCGGGTCGCGAAATAGCGGTAGGCGACATCGATCGTGATGCCTTGTTCGCGCTCGGCTTCCAGGCCGTCGGTCAGCAGCGACAAGTCGATCGGCGCGCCGGCGGCTCGTTTTTCCAGCAGATCGAGCTGGTCGGCGAGGATTGCGCGGCTGTCGAACAGCAGGCGGCCGATCAGCGTGCTTTTGCCATCGTCGACGCTGCCCGCGGTCAGAAAGCGCAACGCGCGGTGGTCGGCGCCTCGGGTCGGTGCGCTCGTGTGCGGTGCACGCAGCCGCGCGACCACCGAGTTCGCTTCCTCGACTGCAGCGAGGCTGCCTGGCGCGTCCTCGCAGCGGAAGGCAAGGCTGGCGAAGTCTTCCGCGGATTCAGTGGTCATGCTGTCGTTCATCAGAAATACCCTTCCTTCTTGCGGCGCTCCATCGAAGCCTCCGACGTGCGGTCGTCCATGCGTGTGGCGCCGCGTTCGCTGACCGTCACCTTCAGGGTCTCGGCGACGATTTCGGTGGCAGTCGCGGCCGAACTCTCGACCGGGCAGGTGCAGGTCATGTCGCCGACGGTGCGAAATCTGACCTCGACGGTTTCTGCTGTTTCACCTGCCTCGACCGGTGTAACGTCGGTCAGCGGAACCAGCAGGCCTTTGCGCCGCACCACCTGTCGGTCGTGCCGGAAATACAGGCTGGGCAGCCGGATGTTCTCGCGCGCGATATAGAGCCAGACATCGAGTTCGGTCCAGTTGCTGATCGGAAATGCGCGCAGGTGTTCACCGGGCCGGATGCGGGTGTTGAACAGCGTCCACAGTTCTGGCCGCTGTTCCTTGGGTTGCCATTGTCCGAAACTGTCGCGGTGGCTGAAGATGCGCTCCTTGGCGCGGGCTTTTTCTTCGTCGCGGCGCGCGCCACCCATCAATACATCGAAGCGGTGTTCTTCGATCGCCTCCAGCAATGCCACCGTCTGATGCCCGTTGCGCGATTCGAGCGGATGCGACAACCGCACGGTGCCGCGCCGGATCGAATCCTCGAGATCGCCGACGATCAGCCGTTCGCCCATCTCGGCAACGCGGCGGTCACGAAAGTCGATCACCTCCGGAAAGTTGTGGCCGGTATCGACATGCAGCAAAGGAAACGGCAGTTTCCCGGTGTAGCTGCCATCGGCTTGTCTCGTCTTGAAGGCTTTTTCGGCAAGCCGCAGAACGACGCAGGAATCCTTGCCACCGGAAAAGAGCAGGGTGGGGCGCTCGAAGGCGGCAACCGTTTCGCGCAGGATGAAAATGGCTTCTTCCTCGAGCCAGTCGAGGTGGCTGTGGTCGAGATCGGGCAACAGCTGCTCGACCGTCAATGGCGCGTTCATCAGTGGGCTCCGATGGTTGAAGCGGTGGATGTGGCGGCGCATGTACCGGCGAATTTGCCGGCCGATGTATCGGCGGATGTGCCTGGAACGGCGGATGCAGCGGGTGCTGCATCCTTGACGTGCAGGCCGCACTCCTTGGCGGTTTCGTCTTCCCACCACCAGCGCCCGGCGCGGAAGTCTTCTCCGACGGCTATCTCGCGGGTGCACGGCGCGCAGCCAATGCTCGGCATGAAGTGGTCGTGCAAGGGGTTGTAGGGCACCTCGAAGCTGGCGATGTAGTGCCACACATCGTTCCAGCTCCATGCCGCCAGAGGGTTGATCTTGCGCCGGCCGTTGCCGTCGTCTTCGCTGATGGGCACCTCGCCGCGGCTGGCCGACTGCTCGCGCCGCAGCCCGGTCACCCAGGCGCTGCGCCCGGCCAGCAGACGTGCCAGCGGTTCCAGTTTTCGCATCGCGCAGCAGGCCTTGCGCAGCTCGATGCTCTGGTACATCGCTTGCGCGCCGTGGTGGCGGACAAATTCGATCGTCGCTTTGCGCGCCGGTTTGAATACCTGTACCGGCAGGCCATATCGTGCCTGCAGGCGCATGATCAACTCGAGGGTCTGCGGATGCAGCATGCCGGTGTCCAGCGTGGCCTGATCGATCTCCAGGCCGTGACGTGCGATCAGATCGGTCACCACCATGTCTTCCGCGCCGAGGCTGGTCGACTGCACGATGGTGCCGGGAAAATCGGCGGCGGCCTGACGCAACACGTCGAGGCTGTCTTGCACCCGCTGGTCGAACCCTGGCGTCTTGCGTGCGTACAGGTCGTAGGCGTTCAAATCGACGCCCCGGTCTCGATGAAGGTCTGGCCGGTCAGCTGACCGAGTTCGTCAGGCGTGCGCGCGAAAATCGGCTTGGCTTGCCGGACATCCCCCTGGTAGTGGGCCGTAAACCTGAGCAATGCCTGCTCGGCAGTCGTGCGAGATTGATCGCCGCGCAACACCACGGCGTCGAATCCGCAGCGCTGCAGCAGCGGCATCATGTCGACGACGACATCACCGGTGGCCCGGATCTCGCCGTCGAAACGATGCCGCCTGCGCAGCACACGAGCTTGACTGTATGCGCGGCCGTCAGTCCATTTCGGAAAATTCAGCACGACCAGATCGATCCGATCCAGATCGGCGCTGATCGCCGACAACTCGGCTTCGTTGGGAAGTTGAACGCCGACCGGCATGTCGAGCGGCCAATGCGCGCGAACGCTGTGCCATTGCGTCAGGCTCAACAGGCTGTGAGCGGCCGGTGTCAGTGTGACCATCGGGCCGTCTTCGCCGGTCACGGTGAACCAGCGATCGTGTTTTGGATTGACGAAGTTCATGCTTTGTTCACCCTTTGCTGCCGTCAGTGAGACAAGGCCGTCGACCGGCGCACGGCATTGGCCGCCGCCTTGAACGAATCGAGCCCGATGCGATGCACCGTATCGACGAAATGCTCGCCGGCGCTGGTGCGTTGCTGCAGGTAGTTGTCGATCACCGCCTCGAGCACGTCGGGCACTTCGTCGGCGGCGAACGACGGGCCGATCACCTTGCCCGGAATCGGGGTCTCGGCCAGCGCCGATCCGTCCGATCCGCCGAGCGTGACCTGGTACCACTCGGCCCCGTCCTTGTCGACCCCGAGGATGCCGATGTGGCCGCTGTGGTGATGGCCGCACGAGTTGATGCAGCCGCTGATGTGCAGGTCGATGTCGCCGATATCGGACAGCAGGTCGATGTCGTCGAAGCGCTCGTTGATCGCCGCAGCGACCGGGATCGACCGCGCATTGGCCAGCGCGCAGAAATCGCCGCCCGGGCAGGCGATCATGTCGGTCAGCAAGCCGATGTTCGGCGTTGCGAAACCGGCGTCGCGCGCAGCGTTCCACAGCCCGAACAAGTCCGCCTCGCGCACCCAGGGCAGCACCAGGTTCTGGTCGTGCGAGACCCGCAGTTCGCCCAGGCTGTAGCGATCGGCAAGGGCTGCGGCGGCTTCCATCTGCCGGTCGTCGACATCGCCCGGCGGGATGCCGGCCCGCTTGAGCGACAACGTGACGGCGCGGTAGCCGTGCAGCTTGTGCGGGTGGCAGTTGCGTTCGAGCCAACGCTTGAAGCCGGCAGGTGCATCCGATTCGGGCTGCCATGCCGGCGCGCCGTCTGGCAATGCCTGAACGCCGACCGGGATCACGAACGATGCGGCGACGCGGTCGAACTCGGCCTGCGGGATCAGGTGCGCGGTGCCATCGACATCGTCTGTCAGGATGTGCGCGAACTCGTCGCCGACGTCGTCGATGAAGCGCTGCCCTTGCGCCTTGACCAGAATCTTGATGCGCGCCTTGTACAGGTTGTCGCGCCGACCGTGGCGGTTGTAGACGCGCACGATTGCCTCGATGAACAGCAGGATCTGCTGCCACGGCAGAAATTCGCGGATCACGCTGCCGATCACCGGCGTGCGGCCCATGCCGCCGCCGACCAGCACCTTGAAGCCGGTTTCGCCGGCCTCGTTCTTCAGCAATTGCAGACCGATGTCGTGCCAGGCGATCGCAGCGCGGTCTTCGCTGGCACCGGTGACGGCGATCTTGAATTTGCGCGGCAGGAAAGCGAATTCCGGATGCAGCGTGCTCCATTGCCGCATGATTTCGCAATACGGCCGCGGATCGATCGCTTCGTCGGCGGCCACACCGGCGAAGCAGTCGCTGGTGATGTTTCGGATGCAGTTGCCGCTGGTCTGGATGCCGTGCATGTCGACTTCGGCCAAAGCGTCCATCACGTCGGCGCTGCGCTCGATCGGGATCCAGTTGAACTGCAAGTTCTGGCGCGTCGTGAAATGACCGTAGCCGCCCTTGCCGGCGTGCGAGCCGCTGTCCTGGCGGTCGAAATCGCGCGCGATTCTCGCCAGTGCGCGCAACTGGTTCGAATTGAGTTCGCCGTACGGTACGGCGACGCGCAGCATCGGCGCGTGGCGCTGCACGTACCAGCCGTTTTGCAGCCGCAACGGGCGGAATTCCTCTTCACCAAGTTCGCCGTTGAGGCGACGCTGCAATTGCTCGCGATACTGAGCAGCGCGTTGGCGGACGAAGTGACGGTCGAAATCGGTGTAGGTGTACATGAATTCAGTGATCAACGATCAATGGATGACTTTCAGCCCGGCGGTGACCAACGACACGCACAGCAGTGTGCGCACCAGCGCTTCGGGCATGCGACGGGTCAGCTTGGCGCCGAGCCAGATGCCGGGCAATGACCCGACCAGCAGGGCGGCCAGCAATGTCCAGTCGACGTGGCCCAGGATGGCATGGCCAATGCCGGCAACCAGCGTCAGCGGTACGGCATGGGCGATGTCGGTGCCGACAATGCGGTGCGCCGGCAGCCGCGGATACAGCAGCATGATCAGCGTCGCGCCGATGGCGCCTGCGCCGATCGAGGTAAGCGAAACCAACACGCCGAGCAGCGCGCCGCAGACCAGCGTCAGCACCGGCTTGCGCGATTCGGAAATATGACGCTCGAGCCGCAGGCCGACGGCGTGCCAGGCGCTGCGGTAGGCAACCACGACCGCGGTAAGCAACAAGGCGATGCCGAGTGCATACGTCAATCCGCTGGCCCAGCCCTTGGTCAGGCCGGTCAGGTGCATCAGTGCAAGCGTTGCCAGCGCGGCCGGCACGCTGCCCAGCAGCAGCAGGCGTGTCAGACGCCAGTCGACATGTCCGGCCTGGTGGTGGGCAACCGAGCCGGTTGCCTTGGTGGCGGCGGCAAACATCAGATCGGTACCGATCGCGATGGCGGGGTGCAGCTTGAAGACCGACATCAACAGCGGCGTCATCAACGAACCGCCACCGACGCCGGTCATCCCGACGACGGCGCCGACGCCGAAACCGCTCAAGATTGCCGTGATGTCCATCAGAAGGCCCGTGTCAAAAACATCGGCGCACGCGCCGAGCCATTACAAGGGGTCCGACTGTAGGCAGCCGTCTTATAAATGAGAACTACATATTTATAGTTTGATTATTCCTGAAGAGAATAAGCGGGGCTGTTGGCAGGAGCGGCACTTCCTGTCAAAGCTTGACTACCAGGCCTTGCTGCCGCCCCAGGTTCGGGTGCCGTTCGATGCAATGGTCAAGACCCCGTCACCGTCCTGCGGGCTGCCGCTTACCGGAGTAGCAGTCAGCACGAACGAGCCGCCGTTGACTGTGGCTGAAATCGCATAACGGCCATCCAACGATTTGCCACCGGTCGCTCCAAGGCCACCGCTGGCCTGGCCGTTGTAGGCGGTTGCGACATTGCTCGAGTACGCATTCGAATTGAGAAATATCTTCTCCTGGATGCCGGCCATCTCGATCAGTTGCGACTGGGTTGCCTCGCGGCTGCTGCGGCGAATATATTCACGGTAACTCGGCAGCGCGATGGTCGCCAGAATGCCGACCACGACGATGACGATCATCAACTCAAGCAGCGTGAAGCCAAAGCTTCGTCGCCTGAGGAACGATCGGTCTGCAAGGGTGGGGCACCGCATCATCGGATGATCTCTTTCCAGCCCAGCCGGCCCAGCCGCGCACGCTGGCCCAACTGAAGATCGGCCTTCTTGACATCACCCAACGTGGATTTGACATCGCTCACCACCGTGCCGGAGGTGTTGGTCAGCACCTGCCGGATACCGCTGCTGTCCACGGTTGTGCTGACAAGAACCTCGATCGTGGTCCCGTTGTTGTTGTAGTAGTTTTTGACGGTTGTTCCGCTGCTCTCGCCGCCCGGTCCGCCGGTGACGCCAGAGGCGTATGCGCCTTTCGGGTCGTCGGTGCCTGCCGGCGAAGAACCGCTGCCTCCGCTGGACGAGTCGATCGCCGGGGCCATCGTCCAGCCCGATTCGGTGCGGCACTTCCCAGCGTGCCAGAAAGCGGTGTACTGGGCGATCAATTTAGCTCGAGCCGTCTGGTTGTCCTTTAGCCGGTAACCCCCCGGTGGATCGTTGGCTTGGTAGAGGGTCGATGTATTGGCCTGGACATTCCCGGAATTGGTTGACGCGTCGACGATCTGGATCGTGAAGGCGCCGTCCATCCATGCCGCACCCGGATTGGCATTGGACTGGATGCATCCGGTCGTCGTCGGGATCAAGCCGGCGCGGACCTGACCAGTGCCCCAGTCCTTGGCGCCGAAGGCCGTCAGCGGCAGCACATAGATGAACTTGCTCAGACTCGCGATATCGCGCGTGAAGACCTTCGCGGCGCCACCCGGCGTATCGGACAGGAAACCTTCCGGCGAGACCGACAACTTCCAGCTCTGTCCGCTGATCGTGTCGCCGATCACCATCGTCGCAGCTGGCGACCACAGGGTATTGGCGAGCAGGATCTTGAAGCTCGGGGTCGACGTCGACGGTATCGGATTCGAAAGTTTGAATGCCAGATCGCTTGGATTGAGCATGTTGACACCAACGACGTTATATTTGTCATCGTATTCGTGAACGTGCTTGTGACCGCCACAGTTGCCTTTGGTAATCTCCTTGGTGGCAGTGCAGCTGTAAAAGATATCGAAGTCGAAATGGCCTCCGTAGACGCCGCCGGTTGTCGGTGTCGTCGTGATGACCGTGGTGTAAGACGGAAGCGCGATGTTCGGGTTGTAGTTGACATACG
>JBBRID010000148.1:0-8537 GCA_038221635.1 Burkholderiales bacterium | reverse complement strand
GAGCAGACCCGACAACAGCTCCGAATTCTCGATCGAGGTGGTACCAACCAGAACGGGCTGGCCGCGGCCGCGGCATTCGCGGATGTCTTCGATCACCGCATTGAACTTCTCGGGGCTGGTCTTGTAGATCAGATCGAGTTCGTCTTTTCGGATGGTCGGCCGGTTCGGCGGAATAACGACCGTCTCGAGGCCGTAGATCTCCTGGAACTCGTAGGCTTCGGTGTCGGCCGTGCCGGTCATGCCGGCCAGCTTGTTGTACATCCGGAAATAGTTCTGGAAGGTGATCGATGCGAGTGTCTGGTTCTCGCTCTGGATCGGCACACCCTCCTTGGCCTCGACTGCCTGGTGCAGCCCGTCCGACCAGCGCCGCCCACTCATCAGGCGGCCGGTGAATTCATCGACGATCACCACCTCGGGGCCTTGTTCGCCCTGCTGCACCACATAGTGCTGATCACGGTTGTAGAGGTGGTTGGCGCGCAATGCCGCGTACACGTGGTGCATCAGCGAGATGTTCGCCGCGTCGTACAGACTTGCGCCCTCGGGCAGCAGGCCGGCCTGGGCCAGCAAACGCTCGGCGCTTTCATGCCCCGTCTCGGTCAGGAACACCTGATGCGTTTTCTCGTCGACGGTGAAATCGCCGGCGTCGATGACGCCCTCGCCGGTACGCAGGTTCTCTTCGCCGATCTGCTTCTTCAACCCCGGCACCACCGAGTTGATGCGCACGTACATCTCGGTATGGTCTTCAGCCTGGCCGCTGATGATCAGTGGCGTTCGGGCCTCGTCGATCAGGATCGAGTCGACCTCGTCGACGATCGCGAAGCGCAATTGCCGGGCGACCCGATCGGCCACGTCCTGCACCATGTTGTCGCGCAGGTAGTCGAAGCCGAATTCGTTGTTGGTACCGTAAGTCACGTCGGCACGGTACGCGACCTGTTTCTCCTCGCGTGTCATGTTCGGCAAGTTGACGCCGACCGACATCCCCAAAAAACTGTACAGCCGCCCCATCCATTCGGCGTCGCGCTGCGCGAGGTAGTCGTTGACCGTCACCAGATGGACGCCTTCGTCAGCAATCGCGTTCAAGTAAACCGGCAGCGTCGACATCAGCGTCTTGCCTTCGCCGGTGCGCATTTCGGCGATCTTGCCATCGTGCAGCGTCATGCCACCCATCAGCTGGACGTCGAAATGACGCATCTTCAGCACCCGCTTGCTGCCTTCGCGAACCACTGCGAATGCTTCGGGCAACAGATCCTGCAGCGAGGTTCCATCGGCATGGCGCTGCCGAAATTCCACCGTCATGGCCTGCAGGGCGGCATCGTCTAGCGCTTCGAACCGCGGCTCCAGCGCGTTGATCTGCTCCACCGTGCGGCGGTACTGCTTCAGCAGCCGCTCGTTGCGACTGCCGAAAATCGAAGTGAGAAGCTTGGGCAACATGCGGAATCTTGGTTGTGGCCGGACCGGCCTTGGATGAGGCGTGAGCGCATGGCACGCGGCGGGCTGAGCGCCGACCACGACGGAGTGCACGACGACAGATGGCTCCGCAGCGGCCGGTTGCAAGACCGCCGTTCACGTCAAGCAGTCGATTTTAGCGGCCTTGGCGCACCAGCCACCGGCAACACCGGTCGGCACCGTATCGGGAAGGGGCTCGCCGACGCAAAGTATCAGGGTCGAGCACCGACCAACGTCGCGGTCGAGATGCCGACGGCCTCCCCAGCGGCCAGAAACTTGGCCGGGTCCTGCTGAACGCCTTCGACCAGCACCTCGAAATGCAGGTGGGGACCGGTGGAGCGCCCGGTGGTGCCGACCTGCGCGATCAGCTGGCCCCGCTTGACCAGATCACCCGCCTTGACCAGCAACTTCGACGCATGTGCATACCGCGTGACCAGGCCGCGCCCGTGGTCGATCTCGACCATCAGGCCATATTGCGAATGGTGTTCCACCAGCTGAACCACACCGCCCGCCGACGCATGAATATCGGTACCGGTATCGGCCGGAAAGTCGAGTCCGGTATGAAGCGCGGCACGACCCGTGAAGGGATCGGAACGGAAGCCGAAACCGGAGCCGATCAGCCCGTCGACAGGGCGGCTGTTCGGCACCATCAGCGCGGCAAGGCGCTTCTCGAACAAGCGGGATTCGACCAAGGTCAATACGTCGGTGCTCTGGTCGGCCTTGCCTTCGAGCGCTTGCACCAGCTGGTCGAGCTGGGCCAGCGATGAGACTTCGGGGGACAAGGCAATCGGAATGTAGGGCCCGCCCTTGCCACCACCCGCGGCCTCGGTCGGCTTCAGAAACTGTTTCAGATCCTGTGGTTTGACGCCTGCCAGCCCCGAAACCCGCTCACCCATTGCCTCCAGCTGGATCAGCTTGGCCTGCATCTCGCCAACCTTGCGCGCCATCACGTCCAGGTTTTCCCGCAGATAGCGATCCCGCTGAGCCACTTCGTCGCGACCGATCAGCTGCACCAGTTGACTGACCACTGGCCAACCTTCGCTGGCCGCCTTCATCAACAGGAAGTGATAGACGATGCCTGCCAACAAGGTCATCACCATCAGGATGCCGGCCGCAGCAAGGCACAACTGCAAACGGGTGAAATGCAAGGCCCTCGTGGCACTCATGCTGCTGTGCGTGATCAGTATCTGCATCTATAAACTCTCCCGATGAACCGACCCCGTGCACCTGCCGTGCCTGATGCGCTCGCCTTGGCCGAAGCCCTGCAGCAAAGTGCTCCGCTTGCCGATCTGCGTCGACGATTGAATCAATCCGCGACCTGTCTCGAAGCCATCCGACCTGTCCTGCCAGCCAGTTTGCTGCCGCTGGTCCGGGCCGGCCCGATCGACGCCGAAGGCTGGACCCTGCTGGTGGCCAACGCCGCGGTTGCTGCCAAGCTCAAACAGTTGCGCCCGCGCCTCGAAGAGACATTGGTTCTGAATCGGTGCGCTGCCGTCACCATCCGGATCAAACTCGCGCAACAGCATCGAAGCTGAACCTAGGCATCGCAATGCGCCCCAAGGGGGTGCATTATGCGCAAGTTCGCTGTCAAGGACCAGCCAATCCCGATAATCGCAGTGAATCGATGCACAATCTCTACCCGCCTCGATTTTCACAGCAGTCGCCATGCGCAGCCGTCATCCCATCATCGTGAGCCTCGTCGCCCTCTGCCTAGCGCTGTCCGCAGGGTTGAACCCGGCTTTCGCCAACGGCCTGATTCCGACTGAAAAACTGGCCGGACCGATGACAGCCGTGACTGCGCAGCCGTTGCCGCCAGCCGACTCGGCGCAAACGCAGCGTTCATCGATCGAATCAAGCTTGATCATGGCCGGCGTCGACGCAACTCATGCCCGCGCCAGGGTCCAAGCCCTGACCGACGCGGAAGTCAACGAACTCAGCCAGCGCATCGCCACCGCACCGGCCGGCGGCGTTTGGTTTCTGCCATTCCTGCTGGTCGCAGCGGTGATCGGTGTGCTGATTGGCACCCGGGAATCGCAGGCCGGAACGGGGGCCACCACCACCAATCTGTTCGGGCGCACGATTGCCAACGTGCCTTGAGGGGCATGGCGGGGCACTGAGAAGGTGGCCCGCCATCGATCGAACATCGAGCGGAACCGGGCGTCACTGGATGACCCACCTATCCGGCGAGATCGCGTAGAAGGCTGCCCGCGCGCGGGTTACGAGGCAACACAGCGCTAGCTGCTGCCGCTCACTCGCGATGCCGGGACCTGCCTGGCCGGATGGGCAGCAAGAGGTTGACGCAATCTACTCGGCGCTCCGCGTAGCCTCTGCACCTTCTACGGAGCACCCCCGACCGGCGTATTGAACTGCGGCATGTCACCGGCGCGCGGTCTGCAAAGTGCGCCCGCGGGTAGGAGGACAATGCCCAAGTGGCCGAGTCTGCTGTCCTCCTTCGCACCATCGCCCAGACTCTCGACGGTCTGGATGTGGCGATGTGCGTGTTCGACCTGGACGATCGCACACTGCTGTGGAATCGGGCCTTCGTGCGATTCTTTCCGGAACACGCCAACCACGTCCACGCTGGTGAACCGTATCGCGACAACCTGCGTCGCTTCTACGGAAACCGCCTCGGCGTCGATGAGATCGTCTCGATCAACCGGTACATTGAGGAGGGCATCGCCCGTCACCATGGGCAGCAACGCCCCTACACGTTCAAACACCGCGGCAAATGGCTCACAGTGGCCTCCCTCGCCCTGCCCGGTGTCGGGCGAGTTCGCGTCTGGAGCCGGAGTTCGGTGCCCAGGCTGAGCGACACCGAGGTGGCCGGCTCACAGGCACACTTGGTCGCGGGCGACACGGAACTGTTCGAGCATGTCGGCGACGGTGTGATGCTGACCAACGCCGCCAATGGTGTCACTTGGGTCAACGAACACTTCGTGCGGATGTACGCACTGTCGGATAAGGCTGCGGCAGTCGGCAGGCAGTTCCAGGATGTCTACAGCACCGCTTGGCGCGGACACGAGGACGCGGATCGCGTGCTGTACGAAGCCGGCCTGGCGACCTTGACGGAAAACATGCGTTTCGCCGGCGCTCCGTTCGAGCTTCCGCTGCCGGGAGCGCGCTGGGTGCGCGTCATTGAGCAACGCCGTCATGATGGCGTGGGCTTCTTCGCCCATGTCGACATCTCGGTCCTCAAGCGCCAGCAGCAGGAACTGATCCTGGCCGAGCGCCGTGCACGCGAGAGTGAGACGCTTTTGGGCGAGAAGTCGCGCATGCTGGAGGCGACGCTTGAGCGGATGGAGCAGGGCGTGATGATGGTGAACGCCCAGGGTGTGGTCGAGGTGTGCAACAGACGAGCGATCGAACTCCTCGGGCTGCCGCCCGAGTTGATGGCTTCAAGGCCGACCTTTGCCGAGGTGCTGGAATACCAGTGGTCCACCGATGAGTTCGCGCACACGCCGGAGGATGTGCGGCAATTCGTTCGTGGCGGCGGCATCCTCGACCAACCGCAATGTTATGACCGCAAGCGCCCGGACGGCCGAGTCATCGAGGTCCAGAGCGTGCCGATCGAAGGCGGCGGTGTGCTGCGGACCTACATCGACATCACCGAGCGCCGGCGCCAGGAAGAACGCATTCACCATCTGGCCCGTCACGATGGCCTCACGTTGCTGGTCAATCGCGGGGCTTTCCTGGAGCGGGTGACGATGGCCGTGGACAACTCCGACGCAAGCGCTGGGGGCTTTGCGGTGCACTACATGGACCTCGACAGGTTCAAGCCGGTCAATGACCGCCTCGGACATGCGATCGGCGACAGGCTGCTGGCGATCGTGGCCGAGCGATTGCAAGGCGTCGTGCGCGACGCCGACATCGTCGGACGCATGGGTGGCGATGAATTCGCCATCTTTCAAGCGAATGTCCAAGAGTCGGAGCAGGCCTTCCGGCTCGCGCAGCGCGCACTTCACAGCGTCCAGCAGCCGATCGAAATCGAAGGCCACGTCTTGCAGATTGGGCTATCGGTGGGCATAGCGCTTTACCCAGAGCACGGCACCACAACTGAGAGCCTGATGCGCAATGCGGACGCGGCACTCTATGCAGCCAAGGCCAGTGGCCTAGGCGAAATTAGCTTATTTGAGCGGGCAGATGGAGTCCGAGCGTGAGTGCGCGATTCCGCAGTCTCGCATTTCCGACCGCCAGCGCAGCGGGCGCTGGCTGCGCGCGATATCCCCGTCCAAAGGCCACATTTCGGCGGGCGCCCTCTTGGCAGCGGCCGCCTTCAGCGCCGATCTGATCGACACGTCACTCAACAAGTCCTTAGCCATACCGGATAGCTCCTCACCGGACAACACCCACAGGGCACTGTTATCCGGTTTGGACTGCACGCAAGCCCATTCAAGAATTCAAGCGGTCTCATGCGGACACAAAAAAGCCCTAGAGTGTTGATTCTCCAGGGCTTTTCAACTCATGCGATCCCATCTGGATCATTAACTGGTGCCCCCGGCAGGAGTCGAACCCGCGACCTTCGGTTTACAAAACCGCTGCTCTACCAACTGAGCTACAAGGGCATTCGAGGCGCCGCGGCGCATTCGACAAAACAATTCTAGTCGGGACTGGCGCGCCTATTTGACCCGCTTCAGCGACGGACGAGGTCCGCCTGGCGGGGCGGGTTCGGGCGGCGGATTGTCAGAAGGTGGGTCGTCCGGCGTACCGCCGCCGTTGTTTGAAGTGCGTTCGTCGCTGTCGCTGGCCAAGCGCAGTCCGCTCTGCCGTGTCGATCCGAGCTCTCCCGGCGGTGCCGAGGCAGCCTGATCGGATTGTTGTCCTTCACTGGGCATCGGAAACGCCATTCCCTGGCCATTCTCGCGCGCATAGATCGCGATCACGTGATCGACCGGAACCTGGATTGCGCGCGAGACGCCGCCGAAGCGCGCCTTGAACTCGATCCACTCGTTGCCGAGTTTCATGCCGGTGGTCGCCTCGAAGCCGACATTCAGGACGATCTCGTTGTTCTTCACGTATTCCATCGGTACCTGCACGCCGGCATCGACGAATACGGCGATGTAAGGCGTGAAGCCGTTATCGGTGCACCAATCGTGCAACGCCCGGATCAGGTACGGCCGCGTCGACGTGCCGTTGCCGGCAGGTATTGCCGGCGGTGGCGGTGGGGGGGCGTTCAACATCGCAGGCCCTTACTTGCGCATCACCTTCTCGGACGGCGTCAGTGCCTCGATATAGGCCGGGCGCGAAAAGATGCGCTCGGCGTAACGAAGCAGCGGGACGGCGTTCTTGGACATGTCGATGCCGTAATAGTCGAGGCGCCACAGCAGCGGCGCGATCGCGACATCGAGCATCGAGAAATCATCGCCGAGCATGTATTTGTTTTTCAGAAAAATCGGCGCCAGCTGCGTCAGTCGGTCACGGATCTGCGAGCGTGCCTTGTCGAGCTGCTTGTCGTTGGGCTTGATGCCGCGCGACTCCAGCATGTTGACGTGGGCGAACAGCTCCTTCTCGAAATTGAGCAGGAATAGACGCACACGCGCACGAGCGACCGGATCGCCGGGCATCAGCTGCGGATGCGGGAAGCGCTCGTCGATGTATTCATTGATGATGTGCGATTCGTACAGGATGAGGTCGCGCTCGACGAGGATGGGCACCTCGTTGTACGGATTCATCAGCGCGATGTCTTCCGGTTTGGCGAACAGATCGACATCGCGGATCTCGAAATCCATGCCCTTCTCGAACAGGACAAACCGGCAACGGTGCGAGTACGGGCAGGTGGTTCCAGAATAAAGCACCATCATGGCGGAGATTCCCTCAAGGCAAAAAAACAGGACGACGCAAAGGCGATCGAGAAGGCAAAACGCAGTGGGCGCCTGCAAAGGCCTCCCACTGCGCCGAATGACCCGGTAAATGCCGGGTCGGACAACAGCTCGGCTACTTCACGTCTTTCCAATAGGCGGCATTCAATCGCCAGGCGATGACGGTGAACAGCGACAGAAAAATCAGGACCCACACGCCGAGCCGGACGCGCTGATTCTGAACCGGCTCGCTCATCCATTGCAGGTAGGCCACCAGATCAGCAACCGCTTCATCGTATTGAGTCTGCGAGAGTTGCCCGGGTGTGAGCTGCTCGAAGCCGACGAATTGGTGAACGGTGACCGACGGATCGTGCGCGTCTTTCTGCTCTTCGAACTTGGCGGCGCGCTGACCTTGCAGTTCCCACAAGACGTGCGGCATGCCGACATTGGGAAATGCCAGATTGTTCCAGCCGGTCGGCTTGGTGTCGTCGCGGTAATAGCTGCGAAGATAGGTATACAGATAGTCAGCCCCCGTACCCTGGCCCAGCGACGATCGCGAACGCGCGATCACGGTCAGATCGGGTGGCACTCCGCCGAACCAGTCCTTGGCCTGACGCGGATCCAGCGGCACGTGCATGGTGTCGCCAACCTTTTCGGTCGCGAACATCAGGTTCTTCTTGATCTGGTCTTCGGTCAGTCCGATGTCACGCAGCCGGTTGTAACGCATATAGGCCGCGTTGTGGCAGTTCAGGCAATAGTTGACGAACAGCTTGGCGCCGTGCTGCAGCGCGGCGTTGTCGGTCACTTTTTCCATCGGGAACTTGTCCCATGCAATACCGCCCGAAGCCGCGGAGGCAGGCCCGACCAGGCTGAACGACAAGGCCAGCCACGACAGTGCGAGAAACAGTTTTTTCATGATGGTCGACGGCGATACCGCTTCGAATCGGTGCATCTGATACTCGCTCAATGGGCCGCGAAGGTGACCCGCTCGGGAACTGGCTTGAACTGCCCGAGACGACTCCACCAAGGCATCAGCAGGAAAAATCCGAAATAGATCAATGTGCCGATCTGCGAGACCCTTTCACCAATCGGCGACGGCGGCTGCACGCCCAGATAGCCCAGCACCAGGAAAACGAAGATGAACACGCCGTAAACGTACTTGTGCCAGTCGGGACGATAACGAATCGACTTGACCGGGCTGTGATCGAGCCACGGCAGGAAAAACAGGATGATGACCGCACCGCCCATCACCACGACGCCCCAGAACTTGGCATCGATCACAAACATCGCCAGCAC